>JBGOWR010000052.1:0-5677 GCA_041478695.1 Thermoplasmata archaeon
AGGGGCTTTTCGGGTATGATCTGTATGAGAATGTGGTGACTCTAACAGAGTTCGAGATCCTCTGCAAAACGAAGGCCCTGCCTAAGATCAGCAGCATCGCTTTCATACAGTGCGTGGGTTCAAGAGGACATGTGAAATCCTACTGTTCTCGCATTTGCTGCAATGTCGCGATAAAGAACGCTTTGAATATCGCTGAGAACTACCAGAACATCCTGGGGAAGGAGGAGAGAGGTGCCGTAGTCGAGAAGGTCGGAGTCGACATGAAGGCACCGGAGGAAATAGCCGAGCGCAGGAGAAGGAGAAGAGGGCGGAGGGATCGCGAAGAGGGCGAGGAGGAGGCAGAGGGTCCGGCACCATCCGAGGGAATCGAGGTTGCGATCTTCAATCGGGACATAATGTCTTACGGGCTTGAGCACGAGCTCAACTACAACAAGGCGAGGGAGAAGCACGTAAGGTTTGTGAGATATTCGCCCGCAAATCCTCCGAAGGTCTATACGGAGAACGGCAAACTCGTGGTCGATTACTGGCATGATACTCTCAAGCTTCAGAGAAAGATGAATGTGGATATGATCGTGCTCTCAACTCCTCTGGTGAGCCCGCCAAGCTCACTAGGGATCTCCAAGTTGCTGAAGGTCCCACTCGGTCAGGATGGTTTCTTCCTTGAGGCTCACGTCAAACTGAGACCCGTCGATTTCGCCACTGATGGCATTTTCGTTTGCGGCACCGCGAAGGGACCAGCGGACATCACAGAATGCGTGTTCCAGGCTCAGGCCGCTGCCTCGAGGGCAGCGATACCTCTTGCAAGGGGATACGTGCAAGCTGAAGCGCTGACCGCGATCGTCGACGCGGATATTTGCACGGGATGTGGAACCTGCATCGAGGTCTGTCCATACGGAGCGTTAAGAAAGAACGTGGACGGCGTGGCCGAAGTGATCGTTGCGGCCTGCAAAGGATGCGGTTGCTGCGGTGCCACCTGTCCCGAGGGCGCCATAGATCTGTCACACTACACAGATTCACAGCTCTTGGCGGAGGCCAAGGCGGCCCTGCAGGAGGCGATCCAATGAACTCATTCGAACCAAAGGTCATCGGATTCTTGTGCAACTGGTGCTCTTATGCCGGTGCCGATCTTGCAGGCGTGAGCAGATTCCAGTATTCGCCGAACATCAGGGTCATAAGGGTCATGTGCAGCACCCGCATCAGCCCGAATCTCGTTCTCGAGGTCTTCAAATCTGGGGCCGATGGTGTCATAGTGGGAGGCTGTCACATAGGCGACTGCCACTACATCACTGGTAATTATTACACTGACAAAAGGATGAAGCTGACAAAGGAACTGGTCGAACTCGCTGGGATTGAGCCCGAGAGGCTCGCGCTCGAGTGGATCTCCGCATCGGAGGGTGAGAAGTTCGCGAAGGTCGTCACGGAGTTCGTCGATCGCATCCGCAACCTTGGTCCCATGCCTACGAAGAACGACCAGAAGCTGATGAAGCGACTCGAGGCAGCGGCAGAAGCATCAAAGTTGTTCAGGTTGAGACTGCTCTCGGGGAAGGAACTCAGACTGACGGGAAAGGGGAATGTGTACGGAGAGGTGATCGAGGCGGAGAGGATGGACGGCATTCTCGATTCCGCTGTGAATGATGAATATGATCGAAGCCTCATCCTCGGACTGACAAAGGATGACGCATTGTCTGTGAAGGAGCTGGCGTCTGAGATTGGCAGATCGTCAGAAGCGACGCTAGCCCATGTCGCAACACTGAGGGCGAGAAATCTCCTTTCAATTTGCGCGATAGATGGCTTCACGCCGAGGTATAAAGCGATAAGACTGGGAGGTGCTTAGATGGCGACGACCACCGTTGGGTCAGTCATGGTAGTGGGAGGAGGCATCTCTGGTGTTCAGACCGCACTTGACCTGGCGGACTCTGGATTCAAGGTTTACCTCGTCGAGAAGAGAGCGAGCATCGGTGGGACGATGGCCCAGCTGGACAAGACCTTCCCGACGAACGATTGCTCGATGTGCATCATGGCCCCGAAACTCGTCGCTGCGGGACGACATCACAACATCGAGTTGATCACGAACACGGACCTAGAGGAGATCGATGGCGTCCCCGGAGACTTCAGAGTAACGCTCAAGCAGAAGACATTCAGAGTGGACAAGAGCAAGTGTACTGGATGTGGAGTTTGCGCTGAGAAGTGCCCTATAGAGACGTCGGACGAGTACAACGAGGGAATGAGGAAGAGGAAGGCGATATTCGTGATGTATCCTCAGGCGGTCCCACTCTTATTTTGTATCGACAAGAAGGCGTGCATCGGCTGTGGGGTATGCGCGGAGGAGTGCCGTGCCAAGGCGGTCGTTTATGACAAACCCGACGAGGCCCTCGAGGTCAGAGTCGGGGCGATAATACTGTCCCCGGGCTTCGAGGAGTTCGATGCTAGGATCAAGAAGGAGTACGGATACGGGGTGCACAGGAATGTCGTGACCAGCATCGAATTTGAGAGAATGCTGAGCGCTACAGGTCCGTATTTCGGCGTGGTCATGAGACCCTCAGACGGTGAGATCCCGAAGAAGGTCGCATTCATCCAGTGCGTCGGTTCAAGGGACGAGAAGGTCGGGAACCCATATTGCTCATCGGTCTGCTGCATGTACGCGATCAAAGAGGCGATCATCGCTGGTGAACACACCAAGGGCCTTGAGCCTCACATATTCTTCATGGACATAAGGGCCGTAGGAAAGGAGTTCGAGGACTATAGGGAAAGGGCGGAGAAGGAGTACGGGGTCAAGATGCATAGGGGTACGAGGGTTGCCTCGGTCGAGGAAGACCCCGTGACGAAGAACCTCCTTGTCAGGTACAGCGCGAATGACCAGATCGAGACCGAGGAGTTCGATCTCGTTGTGCTGTCTGTCGGAATGAGACCTGCGGCTGACGCCGAGAAGCTCAGCAGAAGGTTGGATTTCAAGTTGAACAAATACGGCTTCTGCGAGACCGACATCTATGATCCTCTGTGCACTTCGCGATCAGGTATTTTCGTCAGCGGATCCTTCGCCTCTCCGAAGGACATCCCCACGACTGTAGCCGAGGCATCAGGCGCGGCCGCAAAGGCAGGATCACTCCTTTCGGATGCAAGGAACACGCTTGTGACGATCAAAGAATACCCTGCCGAGATCGATGTTTCCGGCCAGGAGCCAAGGGTAGGAGTCTTCGTTTGCCACTGCGGCATCAACATCGGCGGGGTCGTCAAAGTCCCATCTGTGGTCGAATATGCAAGGACGCTCTCTGGTGTTGTGTACGCTGAGGAGAACCTGTATACTTGCTCGGCCGATACTCAGGAGAGGATCAAGGAGACCATAAAGAAGTACGATCTGAACCGCGTGGTGGTCGCTTCGTGCACTCCACGGACTCATGAGCCGCTTTTCCAGAACACGATAAGGGAGTCGGGACTGAACCCCTATCTCTTCGAGATGGCAAACATTCGCGACCAGTGCTCTTGGATACACATGCATGAGGAGGAGAAGGCTACCAAGAAATCGAAAGACCTCGTCAGGATGGCCGTCGCCAAGGCTCGATTGCTGGAACCGCTGAAGAAATCCCAACTGCCCGTTAACCATTCCGCTCTTATCATTGGTGGAGGTCTCTCCGGGATGATCGCCGCATTGGACGTAGCATCCCAGGGGTTTGATGTTCACATGATCGAGAGGACCGGCCGACTGGGCGGAAATTTGGGGAAGCTGCATCATAAGGAAGGAAGCAGGGAACCCAAGGTGTTCATGGACGAATTGATCGACATCATACGTGGATATCCCAACATAACCGTGCACTTAGACACGGACGTCACCGATGTGACTGGATTCGTTGGCAACTTCAAAGTAAAGACAACCGATGCTGAGATCGAAGTTGGAGTGATCATTGTCGCGACCGGTGCAGCGGGATACGAGCCCACTGAGTACCTTTACGGTCAGGATGATCGGGTGATGACCTCCCTCGAGCTGGAGGAGAAGCTCTCCCGGAGAGATTTCAAAGGGAAGACCGTGGCGATGATTCAGTGCGTCGGGTCCAGGAACGAGAACGTTCCATATTGCAGTAGAATCTGTTGTTCCACGGCCATGATGAACGCGATCGAACTGAAGAAGCAACATCCGACCTCTGAGGTCTACGTGTTCCACAGGGACATCCGGACATATGGGTTCAGGGAGGACCTCTATAGAGAGGCCGGAGAGCTAGGTGTGAATTTCATCAGGATCTCAGAGGGGAGCACGCCTCAGCTCGAAAGCAGTGAGGGTAGGCTGAAGATCACTGCCAGAGACGTAGTCCTCAACGAGGACTTGGCCATCTGGCCGGACACTGTGGTGCTGAGCGTGGGAGTCAGACCCAACAAGGACAACGGGGAGCTTGCCAAGATGTTGAAGGTCCCGCTCAGCAAGGATGGGTATTTCCTGGAAGCTCACATGAAGCTCCGCCCTGTCGACTTCGCGACCGAAGGTATCTTCCTAGCAGGGATGGCCCACTGGCCAAAGTTCGTCGATGAGGCGATCGCCCAGGCATCCGGAGCTGCCGCTCGCGCCATTACGATAATCTCCAAGGACACACTCGATACGGAGGGCATCATAGCTGCGGTCAACGAAGACATATGCGACGGTTGCGGTATCTGTGAGCCAGTATGTGAGTACAAGGCAATTCAAATCGTGAAGATTTCGGAAAGCCAGGAGAAGCTGAAGGCGATCGTCAATGAAGGTCTATGTAAGGGCTGCGGAGCTTGTGTCGCCGGCTGTCCGTCCGGAGCAATGGAGCAGAAGGGCTACAAAACATCACAGGTGATCGCGATGATCGACACGGCCCTTGAACGAGGTGATTCCTGATGATGTCAACGACCGCAGAGAAGCTGGTCGACGAATCGACCGCGAGTGAGGAATGGGAGCCGAAGATTATCGTTTTCTGCTGCAACTGGTGCTCTTACGCTGGGGCGGACTTGGCGGGAGTGAGCAGACTTCAGATGCCGACCGATTTTCTCGTTATTAGAACCATGTGCTCCGCGAGGGTGGATCCTGAGTTCGTGCTCAGGGCATTCGCGAAGGGAGCCGACGGCGTTCTCGTCGCAGGTTGTCATCCTGCTGACTGCCATTACATCGGAGGCAACTACAGGACCCGAAGAAGGATTGCGATATTGAGGGTGCTCCTGGAGCAATATGGCTTCGACCCAGATCGCCTAAGGCTCGAATGGATATCCGCTTCAGAGGGGGAGAAATTCCAGAAGACGATTCGAGAGTTCTCAGAGAGGATCAAGGAAATCGGCCCGAACCCATTGATGGAGGACTGATATCATCAGAGTCCAGAAGAAGCTCGACGCTGCGATTAGGATGATGGAAGGAGAGCGAATTCGATGGCTCCTTGGCAAACGACCCACTCTGACGACCAAGGGCAACGTGTTCGATGAAATCGTCACAGAGACAAGGTTCGACGTGATTCTCTATAATGCATCTGTCGTCGAAATCGACAGGAATATGATTCTTGGGGAGCTGGAGAGCGGTCCAAAGACGGTCCACCAGCTTCACGAACTTACTGGCATACTCAAACCGGATATCGTGAAGCATTTGATAGCTCTCAAGAAATGGGGTAAGGTGGACTACGCAGGAAGAGATGGAAGGTCACCATTGTATCGTTTGAATGTTCCAGTTGCAGAAGAGGTG
>JBGOWR010000145.1:0-3296 GCA_041478695.1 Thermoplasmata archaeon
CCCGATGAGAGGAATGAGTATGATCAACGATAGGATCGGCACATTCTCTAGCATGGTCTCACCTCAATCCTCCCAGCAGATACAAGAGAACAAGAATGACCGATATCCCTGCTATTATGACCGTCGCATAGCTCTGAGCGCGTCCCGTCTGCATCCTGCGGATGTAATCTCCTGTCCTCGTGATGATGAAGCTTATTCCATTCACAATCCCATCGATAATCTTCAGGTCGAACCAGTCTACGACCCTGGAGAAGCCGTACACGATCTTCTCGGCGAAGGCATCATAGCCGGCAGTGAAGCCGTATCGTTCCTGCAACAGACTGTAGACGGCTCGAGTGGCGTTCGAGGAAACGAACACGTCCGATGGTATCTTCTTCGTGTAGTAGACCAGATAGGCCAGTCCTACTCCGCAGGAAGCGACGATTATGGAGACATAGGTCAGCGGGTCGGAGAATATTCCGGACAACAGTCCCTCGACTGAGAATGAGCTGTGCTCTTCGAAGTACACCGTCCCGCCGAAACCGCTCCCAACAAAGAGCACGAGGAACGACGCGGCCGCGAACACAGAGAGAATCACGAGGGGTAGGGTCATGGACCTCGGGGACTCGTGGGAGTGCTTGGACGACTCCCCTGGCTCTCCTTTGAAGGTCATGAACCACAGCCTGAACATGTAGAACGCGGTCATGAATGCTGTAGCGATTCCGAGAACGTAAAGAAGCACAAAGACCCAGCTCAGCGAGCCAGCGCTCCAGACGGTGGCCAGGATTTCGTCCTTGCTCCAGAATCCGCTGAACGGAGGGATGCCAGAGATCGAGAGCGCGCCGATGAGCATCGCGAAGGAGGTGATCTTCATCCTCTTCGATAGACCGCCCATCAATCGCATGTCCTCCGTTCCAACAGCGTGTATCACGCTGCCGGCGCACAAGAACAACAACGCCTTGAAGAAAGCATGATTCATCAGATGGAACATCGAGGCCGTGTATCCCTCCGATCCCATCGAGTTGTAGAAAAGGTATCCACCGGCACCCAGAGCCAGCATCATCAACCCCAGCTGGCTGATCGTGGAGTAGGCCAGCACGCGCTTGATGTTCGGAGAGTTCAAGGCCATCGTGGCGGCCATAAATGCCGTCACTCCACCAATGACAGCCACGACTATGAGCGTCTCCGGGGTCTGGACGAACAGGGGGAACGATCTAGCCACGAGATATACGCCAGCCTTGACCATCGTGGCCGCATGGATCAAAGCTGAGACGGTCGTCGGACCCTCCATTGCATCCGGCAACCAATCGTGCAGAGGGAACTGAGCGCTCTTGCCTATCGCCCCACCGAAAATGAAGAAGGTCCCGAGAGTCAAAAGACCGAGGTCGCTTCCAGATACCTCCATCGAGAACAGGTCCCTGAAGTTCAGAGTCTTGAATGTTGTGAAGAGAATGATGATACCGATCATGAACATGATGTCGCCAACTCTGGTGACGATGAAGGCTTTCTTCGCGGCCGAGGCCGCAGAAGGCTTGTGGTGCCAGAACCCTATCAGCAAGTAAGAACAAAGGCCGACGAGTTCCCAGAAGATGAACATCTCAAGATAGTTGTTCGCGAGGATGAGACCGAACATCACCCCGACGAACAGAGATATTTCGGTGTAGTACCTCCTCTTCCTCCCGCCCTCCTCACCCATGTAGGAGATCGAGTATATGATGACGAGGGTAGAGACGATGGACACGACCATAAGCATCAGAGCGGTGAGCTGGTCTACGTAGATTCCAATCTCGAACTTGTATGTGGGAGATAGGCTGATCCAGGTCCCCGATTGCTCGTAGACGCCGTCTATGACTCCATCGGCCGCGTCAAATGACCCGTCGAGGACCTGAACAACTACAAGTATCGAAAGGACGAGCGATGCGGCCACCGCGATGATCGCGATATATCCTCCTCCTTCCTTCATCTTACGACCGAGAATTCCCAGTATCACGGCAGCGAGAAGTGGGAACACCGGGATCAGCCAGGCGAGCTCGATCGGTTGCATCTCACCACCTCAGGGTGTTGACTTCATCTAGATCGATCGTGTCACTGGTCTTGAGAAGGTTCAGGAGGATCGCGAGACCAACGGCGACTTCAGCGGCCGCGACCGCGATCGAGAACAACGCGAACACCTGCCCCCTTGCGTCGTTGAAGAAGGAGGAGAACGCAACGAAGTTTATGTTGGCGGCGTTCAACATGATCTCGATCGACATCAAGACGACGATGGTGTTCCGTCTCGTGAGCGCTCCATATGCTCCTATCGCGAACAATATTGCGGACAATGCGAGGAAGTACTCGATCGGGATCATTTGTCGTCCTCCTTCGCGAGAAACACACCGCCCATCATCGCGGCGAACATGAGAAGACCTACCACCAGGAAAGTGAAGCCATAGTCATCGAAGAGTGAGGACCCGACCCTTTCCGTCCCGACCTCCGTCATCTCTCCCGCGTTCCAGTCCGTTGACAGGATCGACCCGAGCACGATCAGGAACAGTGCGAGGGCGGAGATGACAGATGCGATCGTGCGTCTATTCACGCGAATCGCCTCCCGAGAGTCTTCTCTTAGTAAGCATGATACCGAAGAGGATCAGGATGGTCACAGCTCCGACGTAGATCAAGATCTGGATGATCGCGACGTACTCGGCGCTCAAGAAGATGAAGGTGATCGCGACGCCGACGAAAGTCAGCGCCAGATACATGACGCTCCGGACGACCTCCTTCGAAAGAAGAACGGAAACCGCGGCAGATACAGTCACTGCGGAGAATATGAGGAAGAACAGCAGGTCGAGGTCCATCAGAGCGCCTCCTTCATATCTACCGCGTCCCTCGGACAGTTGCTGACGCACTGCTCGCACCCTACGCACTTCGAGAGGTCGAACTTGGGCCTCTTGATAGGCTTCCCTTTCTCGTTCACTCCCACCTGGACCATCTCTACCGCTTCAGCAGGGCAGATCTTGGCGCAACGTGCGCAGCCGATACACTTCTTGTCGTCGAGCTCGGGCCTGTCCTTTCCAACTATTCCAGGTCCCCTTTCGGCGATTGCTCCCTTGAGCTCGGAGGGGAGGACCTCGACTATGTGAATTTCAAGCCCTGGTCTTCCCTCAAACTGAAGCTTGTATGGATCGTAGACGAGCTCGTGCCTGGTCCTTGTGGCAAGCTCGTACTCAGGTGTGACTATCATCGCGGACTTTGGACAGTATTCGGCACAGTAGCCACACATCATGCAGCGGCCCAAGTCCACCTTTGGCTTGCTCATCTTTCCGCGGTCCTTGTCCTCG
>JBGOWR010000081.1:0-4489 GCA_041478695.1 Thermoplasmata archaeon
AGAAGGAGGGTACTCTTTTCTCGCATTCCTTTGATCTAGACTACTTGGGACAGGAGATCGCATCGGGTGGCCAGAGAGAACATCGATACGACTTGCTTGTTCGAAGAATGGAGAAGAAGGGTCTCGACATATCTTCCTTCAAATTCTACCTGGACGCATTCGCCTATGGCATGCCTCCGCATGGCGGTTGGGGGCTTGGGGTGGAACGATTCGTGCAGAAGATGCTAGGCCTTCCAAACATAAGGGAGGCTATCCTCTTTCCGAGAGATAGGAATCGACTGACGCCCTGATCTCCTGGGAAGAGACAATAGGGCGATTTGGAGGATGCATGCGCTGGCGGGGGAAGTTCTGCAGGAGAGATATCATGAAGTCATTTGATGATTGGCTAGTTCGCCAGGAGACAAGACTTAGGAAGATACCGCCTGAGAGAAGGGCACTCGTCATTCTCATTGTAGGAATCGCACTCCTAGGTTCGCTGATCACCATAGATCAGCTCGTTCTTCGGGACTTCCTCGACCAGACCATAGGTCCTACGCCGGACGTGCCCTACTACAGGGCAAGGACCCAGACGGTACTGGACGGCGGATGGCTGTACCGGGACATCCAGTGTGAGTCGCCGCCCCTCATCGTCTACTTCATGCTGCCCGCACAATTGCTTGGCGGTCAAGACTGGACATATGAAGTGTACTTCTCGACTTTCACAATCATAACCGCCCTGTTCCTGTATTTCGGGCTTAGGAAGTGGGATGATTACAGGGCTTTCATGGTCGCGATCCTCTTCCTCTTCCTCCCCTTCGGTACAACCGAGTCAACGTTCGGAATCCAGGACGAAGCCATCGTCGTGTTCCTCTTCATGGTTCCGCTGATCCTGGCGATGCATCGTCGCCTCAGGTTCTCTGCAGTGACCGTTGCCGTGGGTCTCTGGACAAAGATTTTCAACGTATTCTTCCTTCCCGTGCTCTTCCTGAATACGAGATCACGGAGAGAGCGTTTCCTGCAGATTGGCATAGTCGCTCTCGCGTCGTTGATAATCGCTGCGCCTTTCCTGGCAATGGCTCCGAACGAGTTTCTGGCGTTCCCAAGCTACTACTTCCTTGGAGGAGGGTCGGGGCCGACCGGTGGAATAAGCATCTGGGATTTTCTGGCCATGGGGGGATTCAGCATTCCGGGGCCTGCGTTGCTTGCAATCGTGGCAATTGTCTTCGCAGCTTCCTTGTGGATAGTCTATAGGAAGAAGCTGGGGTTCTGGGAGGGGATGCTGGTTGTACTAGTTGCGGTACTAATCGTGTACCCAAGGACGGCCTTGGTCTATTACACGCTGCCAGTCACCCTCCTACTTCTCTGGGGCTCTCAGTATACGGGCATCGCGATCCGCTGCTTCGTCATGTATGTTCCTTTCGGCGCGTGCGTGTTTTTCAGCAAGAGCAACCTGCTCGGCGTGCCGACTATCGACGTCCCGTGGGGGTGGATCGCCGGGCTTCTACTTTCGATCATTGGACTCATCATGCTCGTCGAGACGACGCTGGCCGCGCTGAAAAAGACTCCGTTCACTGCACGCAATCAGATAAGTGAAAAGGAAGGACAGTCGGTAAGCAACAACTTGCTTCCGAAAGTATAATGTGCCCTGAGAGGGAGTGCCAATGACAATGGGAGAACAAGAGAGAGAGAAGCATCGGGACGCAGAAATGTATGATATCAGTCCGATCGATGACACTGGATTCATAGCCGAGCGAGAGAGACCGATTGGTGAATTAGAGGATGTAATTGAATTCTTCGTTGCGGGTGACCCGAGGCCCCAGGGGAGCACCAAGTCTTACTATATCAAAAAGCTCGAAAGAGTCGTAACCACACACGGCACAAAGGAAACAAAGAAATGGCAGTTGCGCATAGCGATGATGGCGCAGCAGGAAAATGAAAAGAGATCACAGTCCTTCTACTCTGGAGATAACAGTCTAGGTTATGACTTACACCTCGTCTTCTTCATGCCACGGCCGAAGAGCCTTCCCAAGAAGAAACGCCTTAACACAAAGAGACCAGATCTTGACAAGCTTATAAGGACCGTCCTTGACGGTCTGACTAATTACATCATTCCGGATGACTCGCAAGTTGTGTCAGTCTCAGCAAGAAAACTCTATGCAATCGAGAATCAACCTCCGGGTGTCAGAATCAGGGTTGTCAGATTCCACTAGTTCCCTCAGTACCAAGACGTTCATTCGGTGCGGGAACGTGCTCAGCCAATTTGCAGGGCGTAAGTATCTGTGATACTACCGTTCCAACGTTCACTGCACAGGGTTGTCGGGCGCATGAACTCTCCTGGCCACAGGCTGAGCCGCCTTTTCAACAAGAAGTGGACAGAGGGAGCGATGTTTTGTAGTGATGAGGCAGTCGTACTCGTCGCAGCCCGCGCAGCTCTCGAGGCCTTTCGCGACTGCGCACTGGTAGACCTCGCAATTGTACCTGGAAGACATCTTCATCTCCTGTATGCAGCCTTCACACTCGGATCCGTAGAGCGGACACTTGTCGCAGAGCTTGCCGCACACCCCAATGACCGTCATCGTCTTGAACTTTGGAAGAACACATATAAGAACTCTCTTCCACAACGGTGAATTGAGCTGGTCCGATAATCTCCTCACCGCTCATGAAAGGGAAGAACAGGGGAGCCTGGCCGATGATATCTGCACTCATAGGGCTCATCACTTCCTTTCGGATCAGCTGACCCTTTTATCTTCATCATTGGAACTCGAAACTCGATCCCAATCGGCCTTCGGACTGTTCTTACCCAACGTGACAATCTTAGGAAGTGTATATAGAGCTGTTGCATGGTTTGCGGCGTCAACTTCCGCGGTCTCCGGACCTTCTTGCCTATCATGTCCTGATGAGGGACCTGGCATCTTGTTTGTCTCGCAACGGCGAGAGACTGAATGAGAGGGATAGAGTCGACATCATTGGGCTTTTCTCGATTCGATGAGATTATAGCTGTCAAAAACGATTTAGTACATATGCCTAGTGCGATCGTACTCGCCAACTCGGAAATCGGAAAGGAATCTGAGATAATCGACGCCTTGGCCAAGTTCAAGGAAATCGAGGAGACCTATCTTGTATATGGGGTATACGACATCGTAATGAGAATCAATTCAGAGACCATGGAGGATCTGGAGACCATCATTACTCAGAAGATCAGAATGATTCCTTCGATACGCTCAACGCTCACTCTGATAGTCAGCAGGCTTGGAAAATAGTGTCGATGATCAATTCCCAAAGAGTTCCATTCACATTCGTCAGATATGCTGAACTAGTAAAGGACCAAGACAAACGAAGAGGATGAACCTTTGAACCAATTCGACGAAGACATAGAGACTCTGATAAGCAGGTTAAAAATAGGGACGAATCCCGAAGTGGAAGAGAAGATTACTGCGCTGGCAAGAAGACTGGTGGAGCTCAGGGAAAAGAATCTGCTCAAAATCAACCACTCCGTTCTCGAGATGATTGCCGCAAAGAATCTGATCCTTCGTGGATACAGTGTCGATCTGGAATGCACCGTCGGAGAAAATCTCGCTTGCGATGTGCTCGCGACCAAAGGCATGGGAACCATGATCGTCGAAATAGAGACAGGCTACGTACCACCTGCCCATGCATTGGATCCGTCGAACTACATTCGGGCAAGGATCGCAAGCAAGATCGCGAGATACAGCACCTTCTCACACAAATTCGCCCTTGGCGCACCGCCACACTATCTCTTGCCGATTCCAGAAAGTCTTACAAAACCTCCGAGATACAGAGATGAGGACGAGATCAAGACGATCAAACAATACTGTGACCAATACTATTCCAATCCACCCGTTACGAGAGAAGAAATACTGAATGCTAGAATACACAGTGTTCACATAATCGACGTCGATAACATGACGGTGAATGAGACGGATCCGCAGGACTACATCAGACGCTGTGCAAAATGGTAAGCCCATATGGATTTCCTGCCGACCGTTCCGTAAAGATGCCCCCGCCACTTCCAGGATATGTTGATTCTCCGGGTTTTGGCCTATGTTCAATCGCAGTATCCGCGATGGGGACGCCACAGGCGCGACGTCAACAATAGGAAACACGAATTTCCGATAAATCTGCAATCAAGATATCCCACCTCATGCGAAGAATCCATCTCAAGTAGGCAGATGAAAATCCATATACTGGTTAATCGTTGGCTCTTTGTAACATGACCATCCCTGACTCGCCCTTGCTGTTCCTCGCCATGGTGGCTGTCATCTCTCTTTCAGGGGTGATCATGCCCGGTCCTGTCTTTGCGGCTACCGTCGCCAAGGGATACGACGATGTTAAGGCGGGATTGAAAATCGCAACAGGACATGCAATTGTTGAAATACCGTTGATCGCGGCAATCTTCCTCGGATTCGATACCGTTCTTAATGATAGATGGGTATTCGCCACTGTTGGCATTGTGGGAGGCATTCTACTGTTCGTTATGGGAGTCGGGATG
>JBGOWR010000070.1:0-4739 GCA_041478695.1 Thermoplasmata archaeon
CTTACAGATTCTTCAGGCATGGATCTGAGATAGTGGAGGGCGATTTCAGGGACAAGGAGGCGTCGAAAGAGGACCTGATGAAGGAATTCAAGGAGATATCCAAGCAGATCCAGGGGGTATATCGATGAGAATAGTCCAGGTCAAGTGTCCGAGCTGCGGGAACCCAATCCAACAGAAGAAGGTGGATCGCCTTTTCCTATGTGACAAATGTGGAGTAATGCACATCCGCGAGAACGGCATTGAACGCCTCGACTATGAGATCGTCGATTTCGGTCGGAGTTCACAGGGCGACAAGGTCTATATGCCTTTCTGGAGGGTCTTTGCTTCTTTTGCCATCCGCGGAAAGAAGGTGGAGGGCGGGGCGGTTTTCCGTCTTGGTCAATGGATCAAGGGGGACAGCGAGGGAGGAGATATTTTCATATATGTGCCTGCTGCCGAGCTGGATGTATATTCGTTCAAGAAACTGGCGGTGGACATGACCCTAGCCCTTCCCAAGTATACTACAAGACTAGACTTCGAGGGTGTGGAGCGCCTTCCGTCTGTGACAACCAAAAACGAAGCCATCGAGATGGCTGATTTTGTCGTGGTCACCATGGAAGCCGAGGAACCGGGGGTACTTCAGAATCTTGATTATTCACTTACAGTCAAGGACGCGAAAGTGGTCTACTTCCCATTCGTCAAGACAGCATCGGGACTGGCTCCTGCATACAGATGAACGACTCGAATGAGTCCGGTCCTGCATGTTGCACTAGCGACATCGCGAAGCGAATAAACCCAAATATGCAGAGAAACATAGGTAGGGATGGACATGTCTATCGGCACGATATTGGCCTTGGTGTTCGTCATAATAGGCGTCATCATGCTCCTGGCGGAAGCGGCAACTCCTGGATCTTTCATCCTGGTACCTGCAACAGTTCTCTTGGTGCTCGGTGCGATTGGACTCGTATTCCCTGATTGGTTGCTAAGCTGGTGGGCACCACTCGCGGCAGTCGTACTCCTGGTTCCTACAACGATCATCACGATCAAACTGTATCAGAAGCTCGCACCTCCGGTCCCTCCGGAGACAACGGTCGCATCCTCTCTGGTGGGAATGGAAGGAGTTGTCACAACAGAGGTCAAGCCGAACGACTTGAGGGGCAAAGTTCGAATCGATCACGACACTTGGAGCGCCACCTCTATGAAGGTGATTCCAGTGGGAACGAATGTCGTCGTGAAGAGCAGTGAGGGCGTTCACGTGTTCGTCGAAGAGAGAGCCGAGATCGGAAAACAAGTGAAGTAGGGACAATACAGAAAGCAGATCGATATGAAGATATTAGAGGGGGGTTGAGATGGATATCGTCAGCATAGTGATAATATCGTTATTGATACTGGCTATTGTTGCAGCAATCGGCATACTCATGACCGGGATCAAGATCGTGAGGCCCTACGAGCAGGGAATATACATGAGGCTCGGTCGCTACGTCAGGATCCTGAACCAGGGTTTCAACTACGTGACGCCGCTGATCAACGAGGTCGTCAAGATCGATCTGCGTACCCAGGTCCTGGACGTTCCGAGGCAGGAAGTGATAACAAAGGACAACTCGCCGACGAACGTCGACGCGATCATCTACACTAAAGTCATCGACCCGGTGAAGGCCTTCTTCCAGGTCACGAACTACCGGACCGCGACCATCTATTTGGCCCAGACGACGCTCAGGTCGATCATCGGTGATATGGAACTTGACGAGATACTGTCGAACAGGGAGAAGATCAATCTGCACCTCAGAGACGTACTGGACGAGGCGACGGACAAGTGGGGAGTGAAGGTCGAAGCGGTAGAGATCAGGGAAGTGGACCCGGCCTCTAGGGTCAAGGAGGCGATGGAGGAGCAGACATCCGCCGAGAGGCTGAGAAGGGCCGCGATACTGAAGGCGGACGGTCAGAAGAAAGCCGCGATCCTGAACGCCGAGGGAGAGAAGAGGTCGAGGATCCTCCAGGCGGAGGGTCTGAGGCAGGCGAAGGTCCTCGAGGCGGAAGGTGAAAGACTGGCGATTATTCTGCGAAGCCAAGGAGACGCCCAGAGGCTGCGCATTCTATCCGTCGGAGCCGCGCCGTTGGACTCGAAGGCATTGACCGTTCTATCTCTAGAAACAATGAAAGCTCTCGGCGCCGGTCCTGCTACGAAGTTCATATTCCCGTTCGAACTGACGAAGGTCGTCGAGGGCATCTCGGAGTACCTCGGAGTTGGGCGGCAGACGCCGGCGAGAGAAGTCACAAGGATGGAGGACGTCGAGAAGGCGGTCGGGACGGCCGACGTCGTCCTCGGACCAATACCTTCCCCAGAGGAGCTCAGAAGGGACCTGAGATCCCTGGAAGAATCGATGGCAAGGGAGAAGGACGAGCTTGAGATGATCACCGAGTCGGCGAAGAAGGATAGACTCTCGAAGCTCGTCGATGAGGGAAAAGGAACATAATCGTCCTCCTTTCATCTCTTTCACCATTTCCCCAGCATTGCTTTCGCCTTCGATCAGGTGGCAGATCTGGCAGATTCCGACGAGGATGTCGCAATTATGGAGTTTCGGAAGATTACTTGCGTGAACGAGAAAGCGGCGGAGGCTCTCTGGTCACTGGGCATCAGATCGGTCGAGGACCTCAAAGGCAGAGATGCGATCGCCGTGTACGAAGAGTTGAGAAACCGAAATTGGTCCTATTGTGAACCATGCATGCTTAATATTCTGAGAATCGCAATTGGATATGCGTCAAAGAACACGTGATCCCTTGGTTGAGCGCTTCGAATGGCGGCATATTGGGAGATTCGCCGATTCACAATGGGCTGCATCTCGAAACGCATATGTTGCCTTTATCACTCATTGGCAAGCGTTCCGACCACGGGATACCTGTCAAGGACATCGGTGTCGTGAGGCGCATCTCCAATAGCATTTGACTGATCCTCGCCGGAGTTGTGCATGAACTGATGTTCTCCATCTTCCCATTGGTCACTCTTGGAAACGTCATAGACCTTGCCATTTACCGCGACGTAGGTCGGTTTCCCGTTCTTGCCGTTGAACTCTTTCAGCTCTTTCTTCGTGAATATTTTCATGAAGGGCAATTAGTCAAGCCATTGGATATAATTCTGTTGCTTTCAAGGTTTGGTCCTTGACTCTTGGAATCAGCTATGGATCATGGTCAAATTGCACCGACTGATTCATACACCGATCTCAGGCGGGAAGTGTAGACGCGCCAGTCATACTTCTCCTCTGCGAGCTTCCTTGCCTCTCTGCCGAGGTCGGCGGCGAGCCGTCCGTCCTCGAGTATCCTATCGATCTGTCTGGCTTGATCATGAAAGTCACCAGCGACTATTATGTTACGTTCATTCTCCACCTCAAGTCCTTCGCACCCGATTGGAGTGGTCACCACAGGTTTCCCCATTGCTAGATACTCGATTATCTTGATCCTAGTACCACTTCCAAACCTCAGTGGAGCGATGCAAACGTCAGCCTGCTCTAGTATCGGTCTTATGTCTGGAACGATCCCGAGGAATTCGACATTGCCAGGGCATCCACTCATAGAGGGGACAGGGCCGCCGACTATCTGGAACCTGATCGTCATGTCGAAGTTTGGGGCAAGATTTCGGCAAATGGTCCTTACAGCATCGAGATTCGCCTCATAGTCAAGTCTCCCTACAAAAACGACTCTTCTGCTCCCGACATCTCCGGAGGATTCTCGTCGGAGAGTATAGCTTTGCACATCGACGCAGTTCGGGATGACGGTCATTTTGTCTCTCGCGGATGGTAGTTCCTTTGCTATGTTCTCGGCATCCACATCCGAGGTCGCAAGGACATGGTCAGCGTTTTCGATCGCTCCTATCTCAAACCGTTTGGCCCTATTGAGCAGCCAGGGTCCCAGAGTTCCCTTGGCCACACTTGTTCTTCCGATCGCGCCACGGAAGAATGGGGAATCGAAGATGCCGTACTTCAACATGTTCCAGTAGACGTTGTGTTCATCGAGAATGACAGGAATCCTCTTGTCAACGAACGCTTTTGACAAGAATGCCAGATCCAGACTTTCGACCTGAAGCCCTTTGATATCGCTTAGGTGGTGGGACAATGATTCGCGGGTAGACCTGGGAACGTCGTTCCTGTAATAGTGAATGAGTCTTGAAATCTTAGTCCGAGACGTCTCTGGCGCTGGGATGTGCGTTGTCTCGACATTTTGTAGGCCCGCATCGATCGTGCTTTCGATGATGTCTGTCTTACTGCATTGTGTGCCGGGCTCCGTGTGAAAGATTCGAACGGGCGAGAATGATGATAGCATCAAGAGGAGGGACCGAACTCTAACTCCCCACCCGCGGTCCGCTCTTGTGCCGAACGAGCCTAACCCAATTGTGACGGTCGTCCCTCCTCATCCAGCCCTATACCGAAGGGAATATAAAAGGATGAATCTGGACACTCACCGTGTCGAGATTGTCTGCTCAATTCACACATCAGTGAATTCTGACTATGTCCCCCTCAAGGTCCCAGCCCACACCTGCCAGGCCAGCAAAGACTTGGACACCAGGCTCAACACAATGTATCCTCTTTCTCCGTACAAATAGTCCTTCCATTTTCCGACCTTCCTATATTGCAGGACCATGTTCACGGGGAACGTGCTCCAGAAGAACAGCAGCGACGCTATGATTCCGATGAGGAAAAGAGGAATGGTGCTTGAGTTCGAAGCGAACGCTCCGAAGAAGTAGATCAGGACCGCGATCCATGCCACTC
>JBGOWR010000048.1:0-5779 GCA_041478695.1 Thermoplasmata archaeon
GAGTTCTTCTTGACATACAAACGACTTGAGGAGGGCAAGAGCACTCAGGTGATCGGTTGGGAGCGTCGGAGTTCCGCTCTCAAAGCGGTCAGCCGAGGACTCCAGATCTACGAGAAGAAATTCATTTCGAAGAAATCTACTAAGACCGCGAAAAAGGGAAGACAGTAGCTCCGCCGAAATCTTATGAAGAGCGGTCACAAGCAGGCATGGACTCGATCGAATAGCATGGAAACGGTTTGAATAGGTGACTCGGGGGCTATATTCAATGCGAACATCCAATCAGCACAACTTGATCTGTCAATTCGGAAAAAGTTAAGTAACTCATTCTCGTTATGCTTCACAGGGCACATCGATTTAGGAGGAACACTGATGAAAGACAAGTCGCCACTTGTTGGCATAATTGCACTCGCGATCGTGATGGTACTGCTCATCGGAGCGGTCGCGGTCCATCCGGCCAAGCAAAGACTAATATTGGCCACCACGACGAGTACGCAGGACTCGGGATTGCTCGATCACATCCTGCCGAACTTCGAAAGCAAGTATGATTGCATAGTCGACGTGATTGCCGTAGGGTCCGGCCAGGCAATGCAGATAGGCAAGACCGGTGATGCTGATGTTCTTCTCGTGCACTCACCTGCAAGTGAAAAGCAGTTCGTAAAAGACGGTTATGGTACATCGAGGACGCTGGTCTGCTACAATCAGTATGTCGTCATTGGACCCGCAGCAGACCCCGCAGGTGTCTCTCAGGCGAATAATGTGACGGATGCATTCAACAGGATTTATCAGAACGGCACGGAAGGGAAGGCCATATTTGTCTCGAGAGGTGATCTCTCTGGAACGGACACAAAGGAGAAATCAATCTGGGTCAAGGCCAAACTGAACGTGACCACGTTCAGCAACAGTTGGTACCTCAGCACTGGACAGGGAATGGGCGCTGTGTTGGACATAACGGAGCAACAGATCGACAAAGGATACACGCTCTCGGACCAGGCTACATACTACACAAGAAAGGCGACTGGTATCATTCCGCACCTGGAGATAGTCTACCAGGGAGATCCATTCCTGTACAATCAGTACAGCGTTATTCCGGTCAATCCTGCGTTGTGGCCGAATATCAATGCGACCCTAGCAATGGACTTTGTCAACTGGATAACGTCTCCAGATATCCAGAACATGATCGCTGACTATACCGTCGGTGGCCGCGAGCTGTTCGTCCCGAACGCAGGTCCGGGCTCGATCGCAGAGAACCATTTCATGGTCTCACATTATCGAGCCGCAGTGGCGATCAGAATTGACTGAGGATCGAAACAACTTCCCTTCCTTTTTATTCTTCAAAGAGATTCGGGGGTGCTAGGGGGACACAGATTGGTAGATGGCG
The DNA here is from genome assembly GCA_041478695.1 of Thermoplasmata archaeon. GTDB lineage: Archaea > Thermoplasmatota > Thermoplasmata > Methanomassiliicoccales > JACIVX01 > JAJRAG01. The sequence goes on from JBGOWR010000048.1 coordinate 1,379, forward strand.
TGACATACGATGTCGTCCAAGTGACGCTTCTCTCACTGTATGTCTCGGGAAGCGCGACGATCCTGGGTTCCCTCATAGGCATCCCATTGGGAGCGGCCATCGGATTGAAGGAATTCGGCGGAAAGGGACTGCTGAAGACGATAACTTACACGATGTACGGTTTTCCACCTGTGATCTCGGGACTATTCATCTACTACGTTTTCTCCCGTGCCGGACCTTTAGGTGACTTTGGCATCCTGTTCACACCGACCGCGATGATACTCGCTCAGACATTGCTGGTCATACCATTGGTGGCGGGCATAACGATCACGTCCGTCACAGAGGTAGACAGGAACATCAAGAACACTGTTCGATCTCTTGGAGCAAACGACAGGCAGGCCACGTTCACCGTGATAAAGGAGGCATGGGTCGGTGTCATCACGGCTGTCATGATCGGATTCGGCAGGGCTATCGCCGAGGTCGGGGCCGCATACATGGTCGGAGGGAACATCGATGGCAAGACCAGGGTCCTCACGACCGCGATCATGCTAGAGACGAGAATGGGGCATTTCGAGTACGCGGTGGGCCTTGGTGTCGTGCTGCTCATCGTCGCATGCGGTGTGTTCCTTTTCATGAGATGGTTGCAGGAGAGGGAGCTGCTTTGAACGACTTGCTGAGAACCGAAGATCTCACAAGGGAATACGAAACAAAGACCGCGGTCTCGGACGTGAGCATGTCGGTGAATGTAGGGGACATAGTTGGAATAATGGGTCCCAGTGGCTCCGGAAAGTCCACCCTATTCAGACTCATCAATCTTCTTGAACGGCCGACAAAAGGAAGAATCTTCTTCGACGGGGAGGAGATCAGCTACTCGAGACCAGATGTCTACCTCATTCGGAGAAAGATGGCCCTTGTCCTGCAGAAACCAGCGGCGATGAACCGAAGTGTGTTCAACAATGTGGCATATGGATTGGAGCTGAGACAACTCGAGAAGGAGGAGATTCAGAAGAGAGTCGACGACTACCTCGAACGTCTCGGTCTGACTGAGAGCAAGCTAAGAAACGCACGCTCCCTGTCAGGAGGAGAGATGCAGAGGATGTGCTTTGCCAGGTCGGTCATAGTAGAGCCGAGACTCATCCTGCTTGATGAGTTCACCGCCAACCTAGATCCCCAGAACATATCCATCCTAGAGAAAGCCGTCAGAGATTTCGTCAAGCAGGAAGGGAGAGCGGCAATCATCATAACTCACAATCCGTTCCAGGCAAAGAGGATCTGCAACAGGTCCGCATTGATGATGAACGGCAAGCTGGTGGAGATTGGCGAGACATGGAAGATCTTCAATGATCCGGTCGATGAGAGGACCAGATCGTTCGTGAGCGGCGAAATGGTTTTCTGAGAGATACGGTCATTCGTTCTTCGCGCAGAGAGGCCTTCAGAATCCTTCCATAGAGAAACCGGTTAGACAATCACCAGTATCAGATCGTCGCCAGCGCTCCCGAGATTGCGGTTCAACCTCTGCCACATAGTGAATCACATGATGTCAACAGATCCACCTAGTTCGATTATGTTCACGTTCGTTGCCCCTCTCTCCAATCCGCCTTAAGAAAATGCAATAAGTGTTGTGAGTGCTCCCGTCGGGATTTGAACCCGAGTCATTGGCTCGAGAGGCCAATATGATTGACCGGACTACACTACGGGAGCCTTCTTGCAGCAATAAGATGGTCTTTATTAAAGTTTTTGCAGTATGGAAATCCTTCCTGATTCACATGGATAGGAGAAAAAGGATATTCTACTTGAATCTCATCGGTCATGCGAGATGCTCGTGAAGAGTTTCGCATACAGCAGAAAGTCGTTCTCGATGGACTTCATCATCATTTCCATGTCAGCGATCATAATAATCGCACTCCTAGCTTTCACCGCCAATCTAGATACATTATCCATTATTGCTGGCGTTCTCGTGGTCGCGGTCGTCCTGTTGGTGCTCGGAGTCTCTCCCCTTCTTACGGAACATCAGATTCTCGGTGACAAGATAGTACTGAGACAGGGATGGTACTTCAAGGCCGAGATCCCGATCAAGAATATCAAGAGGATCGAGATGGTCGAAAGAGGGCCGCTGAGGACCGGCGTATTCTTCCGTCTCTTTCAATCGACTCTCTTCGTCACTTCAAAGAGATACGACCTGATCATGCTGGAGCTCAAGGAAAAACGACGATTCGGTTGGGCTCTTGGAAAAAAGGCGGACAAGATAATGTTCGATGTGCTCAAGTCCGAAAGGTTCCTGAGAGCGATAGAGGATATCAGGACTTCACTCTCTCCAATCCAATCCTAACGTTCTGATCCCGATCTTCGGTGCAAGAGGCATCTTCCGTTTGTGGACGCTGGTGCGATGTTTGTTCCAGACCGAGTCGACAAGCTTCGGGTCAAGACCGGTCTTATTGACGATCTCCTCGCTAGTGAGGCCCAGCTCGATACCTAAAAGAATCACGTCCAGGTTCTCGTATGATATCCCCATCTCGCCCTCGTCGGTCTGCCCTACCCACAATCCCGCCGTTGGCACCTTCTCGATCAGATTCTCAGGAATGCCTATCTTCTTTGCCAGCTCTTTGACCTCCGTCTTATAGAGGTCCCCAATCGGATAGAAATCCGCCCCTCCATCCCCGAACTTCGTGAAATATCCTATCAAAAGCTCGCTCTTGTTGCTCGTGCCCATGACGATCCTGTTCATTAGCTTCGCCTGGTGGAAAAGAACGATCATCCTTGCCCTCGTCATCACATTGCCAAGCGTTTCCTTCCGCTCCGGGGAAGGCAGCATGCTCTGGTAGGCTTCGACCACCGGTACTATCGAGACGACCTTGAACTCCATTCCGAACTTCCTCGAGAACTTCTCCGCATCTTTGTGGTCCCCTCTGGTAGAGGCACGCGATGGCATGAAGATGTTCAATACCTTCTCTGGACCGATAGAATCGGCGCACAGCTTCGAAACGACCGCCGAGTCGACCCCTCCACTGAGGCCGATAACGACTCCGTTGGCACCGCTCTCCTCAATCTTCTGACGAATGAAGTCCTTGATTATCAGGTCAGAGTGCTCCTTCAGACGAGGGCGCATGATTCCCCCATATGCAACTGTGCTCTCTTATGTGTTTTTTCGTTAGATATCGCATCCAAAAGTAACTTATCGGGCGAGCTAGATTCCCTGGAGAGATGACATGAGAATCGCTCTCGCGCAGGTACGGTGTGCACTGGGTGACAAAGAGGAGAATCTCAAGCGCATGCAGAAGGCGCTCAAGAAGGTCGACGCAGACCTCTACGTTTTCTCGGAGACCTATCTGACAGGGTACATGTGCAGGGATCTCTTCTATCCCCTGGCCGAAAGGACGGACGGGAAGAGCGTGAAGAGGGTCGCGAAGATGGCGAAGGACAAGGGATGCAGCATCATATTCGGCATGCCGGTCGAGGACGATCGGATCCCAGGTATCCTGAGGAACAGCGCGGTATGCGTCTCTCCGGACGGAGATGTCCGACGGTACGACAAGCTTTTCCTTGCCAACTTCGGCCCTTTCGAAGAGGAGCTCTATTTCGGTCCGGGCAAAGGGCCAGTGATGTTTGATGTTGATGGCAGCAAGGTCGGAGCCGTGGTCTGTTTCGACATCTTCTTTCCGGAGATCACCAAGTCGTACGCACTGAACGGAGCTGAGACCGTTGTCTGTATATCGGCGTCTCCCTCGACATCAAGGACCTTCTTCGAAGCGCTCGTTCCCGCCAGGGCGATCGAGAACACGATCTACACGATATATGTGAACCAGGTCGGGACGCAGCTCAATCAGGTCTACTTCGGCGGGAGCATGGCGGTCGGGCCGAGAGGCGACGTCCTCGTCAAGAACAAGTACTACGAGGAAGAGATTACGGTCATAGAAACGGATCCTTCGCAGCTCGAGGTCGCTCGAAGATTCAGACCGACGGTCGCCGACACCCTGACCCGCGTGCCAATCGACATGGAGACTGCAAAGAACAGCATTAAGAAGTGATGCTGGGGCGAGGGAAGATTTAAGTTCATCAAAGCGGTAGGGAGCCCCCGGCGTGCCGAGGTGGCCCAGCCTGGTAAGGCGCGAGCCTGGAACCCTTGTTTAGGACAGCTAGCTCGTGGCGCTCAGCGCTTCGGGAGTTCGAATCTCCCCCTCGGCGCTTCAATTACCGGCAAGTTCTAGCCCAGAAGACCCCTGCCAGTAAAGAATTGCCGTGAATCCCATTCTCGATGGAGCAATCGAAAGTGGGAAGAGGTTTCAGCAGGAAAGCCAAAGAAAGCACGAAAGGTCGTTATTGACCGATTCTGGATGGTTGCTGGCTCGAGATTATTCCAAATCTGGACGGACCCACTCTCACGCTCCCAGCAATTCTGGCGAGGGATAGAAATTCTCACCCCAA
>JBGOWR010000133.1:0-3571 GCA_041478695.1 Thermoplasmata archaeon
AAGGCCGACATTCACCAATGCATCTTGAAAAATCCCTCCCCTCCCCCATTTTTTTTTTATTATTTTTTAAATATATTTAAAAGAACATCTACCAAATGAAAGGAATCATTCTCGAGAATCGACTCACAACGTTTATGAATCATTGATTAGAGTCATTGAGTTCTGATAGATCGGACTTAGGAAAAGGCGGATCGGAGAATGAAACGTCTCGACTTCAAATCGCTCGTGGAGAACACGCAGGATATCATTTATTTATTGGACGCCGATGGCAGAATCGCATACGTCAATCCGGTCGTCGAAAGGATCTCGGGCTACAGAATAGACGAACTGATCGGTCATCCGTTCCATGACTTCATTGGTCCCGGGTCGAAGGCGATCGCTGCCGAGCGTTTTGACATGAGGATCAGAGAAGAACAAACACACGCAAAGTACGTCATCGAGCTTATGACAAAGAAAGGCGAGCTTAGAACTTGTGAGATCCATGCACATTTATTCACCGACGACGATGGCAAGCCTTGGGTTCAAGGGACAATCACCGACATTACTGATCACCTGATGTTGAGGAGAGCGGCCGAAGCGGAGAAGCGTAGATTCGAGAGACTCGTGGAAAGCGCCTCTAGCATGATCATAGGTATGGACCTACAGGGTAGCGTGATCCTGTTCAATCGTGGATCGGAGGCTATCCTTGGATACAGGAAAGAAGAGGTCCTAGGGAGAAGCGCGTTTGGTCTGCTCTTCCCGCCTGAAGAACGCCAGGATTTCATCGATTATTCGACGAAGGCTCAGCGGAAAGATATCTTTGGAGAGATCGTCAACAGATTGACCCCTTTCACGACAAGGGATGGTAATCGCATAAGCGTAGCTTGGACCGTCAATACTCTGACCGATGAGAATGATGACGTCATTGGTTTTCTTGGAATAGGACAAGACATTACTGAGATGGTCAACCTCGAAGAGGAACTAAAGGATCGCAACAGGATCCTCGAGGCGCTCAATCAGCTCGACCTGATCGCTTCAATCTCTTTTGACCCGAAGATCATGATCAGTGCAGCGCTTGAGATGATGGTCAAGTTCTTCGGCTTCACGAAAGGCTTGGCGTTCCTTGTCAACGACATCAACGGCAGGGTGGAGAGAATCGCAGGGATCAACGTAGAGAATCCAAACCTCGATGTGAACGACCTGAGTAGTTTTCCCGAAGATTTCAGGGAGATTGTGATATCGAACGGAAAGGCAGTATTCATCAAGGAAGGGAGCAAAGATCCGCGACTGGCTGGTCTGATACCGGACATCGGATCTGCGCTGTTCCAACCACTAAGGGGACACACAAATACGGTCGGAGCCATCTTGATGTACTCGGACGAGACCGTAGACATGGGTCCAAATGATTTGACGACCCTCGAGACCGCCTCAATCCTCTTAGGTTATCCATTGGAGAACTCTCAACTCTACGAAAGTCTCAAGAGATCCTCAAGCATCGTCGAACTGTACAACGACATAATACTTCATGACATGGAGAATTATCTGATCCCTGTCGCTTCTTACGTTACCCTTGCGGGCGAGAGTGTCGGGATGCCTGACGTACTTATGAGGTATCTCAGGAAGGCGGACGCTTCGCTTGTGAAAATGGAGAACTCCCTCTCAGACTTTCGCCTCCTCATCAAGACCATCGAGGAGCAAGATGCCCGACTCGAGTCAACGAATCTGTTGGAACGGCTTGAAGATGCCATAGAGATCACAAAGGAGAGATTCGGAAATGCCGAGATCGTGGTAGAGCCGGAGAGCGTGCAGGCCCTATCGACAGTCAACGTCAGTGCGAACAAGGCGCTCACGCATCTGTACATGAACCTACTCACGAATGCAGTCAAGCACGGAGCTCCGAATTGTGTCAAGGTGAGTGGATCGGTCGACGAGAAGGTAGGGACATGCAGGGTCGAGATAGAGGACAAGGGACTGGGAGTGTCGGACGAGAACAAGCTACGTGTTTTCGAGAGAAGATACTCAAGTGCATCGGTCAGAGCTCCTAAGAGCTCTGGTCTCGGACTTACGATAGTCAAGACCCTCACGGACAGATATCACGGCAGGGTCTGGGTAGAGGATAGGGTCGATGGAGACCACACAAAAGGCGCCAGGTTCGTGGTTGAGCTACCGATATTGACGGCCAAAGGTATTTGAGATCCCCAGGACGATAGGATCGATCTCTTAGAAGAACGATGCCAGTCCGTCCTCGATCGAGATCTCAGGTCGAAGACCTAGCACTTTCGTTGCCTGCTTGACATCGGCGACGCTGTGCCTGATATCGCCTGTCCTCGGACCGACGTGCTGAGCCTTGAGCCCTCCCCTCAATGAAGATAGAGTCGCTGCCAGCTCATTGATCGACGTGCCCCTCCCTGACCCACAGTTCAGGATCTCGTCCTTGATGGAGGATTCGGTCGCCAAGAGAATCATCCTCGCAACATCCTTCGCGTGGATGAAGTCCCTTGTCTGCTCGCCGTCCCCTTCGATCATGATCGGTCTGCCCTCCCTCGCCCACTGTACGAACTTCGTGATGACTCCAGAGTAAGGACTCATAGGGTCCGCGCGGGGCGAATAGAAGTTGAACGGACGCACGATGATGTATCCGAGACCGCGACAGTCACCGTAGACCCGAACATAGTGCTCTGCGGCGAGCTTGCTCACTCCATAGAAGGATTTCGGGGTCTTGGGATGATCCTCATCGACCGGGATATATTGTGGATCGCCGTACACAGCCGCGCTCGAAACGTAAATGAACTTATTAACTCCGGCTGATGCGGAAGCCTCGAGCATGTTGAGCGTCCCGATGATGTTGGTGTCAGCGTCCGACCTCGGATCGAGAACGCTCTTCTCGACGCTCACCTGAGCGGCAGCATGAATGACGACTTCCATCCCCTCGCAGGCCTTCTTCGCCCCGATGAGGTCTCTTATGTCGACTCTCGAGACTAAGGGCCGATGCTCTTCGATCGAAGGCTCTCGGAGGTCAATGCCGAGGGGCTCGTGATCCTTCACAAGCTCATCCAGAAGATAAGAGCCGAGCTGTCCGGACCCACCCGTCACCAGCACCTTCATGTCTGTCAATATGCAATGTCGGCCATATACGATTTGCTGATGTTCCCAAGTCGAGAACCCTGCGAATCCTTTTAGAGGACAAAGGGTCATAACGGGGACGATGCGAGTACTGGTCACCGGAGGAGCCGGCTTCATCGGATCTCATCTGTGCGAGCGGCTATTGGATTCCGGCGAGAGCGTCGTCTGCCTGGACAACTTCTACACTGGGAACAGGGTGAACATCGAACATCTCATTGGGAACAAGAAGTTCAGATTAGTGGAGAAAGATGTCACCTCTCCGTTCGATCTCAGGGTCGAACGAATCTTCAACCTCGCCTGTCCGGCATCCCCTCCGCAATATCAGAAGGACGCCATATACACGATCAAGACCAACACTCTGGCGATGATCAACGTCCTTGAGCTCGCCAGAAAGAACAAAGCGAGGATGCTCCAGGCGTCCACGTCCGAAGTATACGGAGATCCTCTGGTCCATCCGCAGACTGAAGAT
>JBGOWR010000011.1:0-10389 GCA_041478695.1 Thermoplasmata archaeon
AGTCATCATTGGAAAGCAGTATCTGACAATCGTTCGATAACCGAATTACCGCCACGGCATCGTTAGACCCGCAAACGATACCGCCCCCGTTCGAACAGGGAGCCGCAATTGCCGAGACAAACACCCATAGAGTGACCGGTTCTATGGCGTCGAAAGCATCACCTTCGCAGGATTCAGTTCGTATATGAGCTTGTGAGCCCATTCGAGCTTCTTCCTTTTCACGTCCATGTCCTTATTCCTCTGCATCCTGGCATTGACGAAGTCAAAGCCGACGAGAAGGATTCGTGTAGCCCCGAAATGCCTTGCTATCATAACAGCACGGTCGCCGTCAGTGAACCCGCCGAAGTTGTACACCTTGTCAAACGGTTTGGCTTGCGTTGTCGGTGTTATCCTACCAGGAAAGAATGGTACACAATCCTTCAGCCTCTGAATGTTGTCACCGTGAGCATGTATCACTGCAACCGCTCCTTTGCCGTTCGCAAGGATCTGTGCTTCTACATTTCCATCCAGGTCCGTGGTGAAGATATCAGGAAATATCCCCTTTTTGACTAGTTCCCCAGTCGCTCCGTCTGCCGAGATGATCGTACCGATGGGGGTCACCTCCTCAATCTCTTGCTCAAGGTTCGGACCGAATCCATATACCGTCACATCCCTTTCGATGATCTTGTCAAGACAATCCGGACCACAGATCCTCTTGTTTCCGACGATCGTATAGAGCACCTTCGCGGAGTACTCGTCATCTTGTCTCGAATATCCGAAGTCGTCGAGTATTCTGCTGTAGATCGCTTCCCATTCGAGGTAATTCAGAAGATCACCTAGTCAATGGAATCGGTCACGTCCACCTTATCAATTGATTTGTCTGAACCGGACGCGATGGACCTAAGGGAAGTGCTCAGAAGACCTCCGAACACGGCCAACAAGAATCCTGCCAACATCTCCAGAACGATAGTGACCTCTTTGTATGTCCTATATCCGAGGAAGAACTCAGAGGCGTCAAGAGCCCCCTGTATGATGAATCCGATCGCGAACACCGTTATCGAGACTACAAGATATGTCGAGTAGATCTTGCCTTGCGAGAGGAAGTGGTTCACGAATCGTCCGATTTGATATGAGATGAGAGAAAAGACCCATGCCCAGATGGTGCCGCTGACGAACAATAGCGCTTGGATCAATAGGCTTGCCTGGGGATCGGCTCTTGCAGCATCAAGCCCGTACACTATGCCAAGGAAGAAGAGGACTATTGATAGGATGGCAAAAGGTATCATCTGGCTACCTGAGCGGATGGCTCTTCCGGCCTTCCGTGAGAACTCTCTGAACCTTTCGACCACCTTATACGCGAATACTATACCATAGATTCCAAGGACCAACGATATCGAGCCGACCGCCATTTCCGATATGAGCCCGAAGTCCGAGGTATCGTAGAACTGGATTATCTTCGGCGCCAAGGACAGTAGCCCGAACACTGCAAGGACGAGTCCGATCGGTGTGACCAATCTCTTCCGGATCTTGTCGTCCCTGAGCATCTTCATGATGATGTAGTATGTGCCTTCAACTGTCGGGGCCTGTTTCACGAAGACCCTTCTTACAGAGTCGATCTTCACCCGTGAAGAGACCATCGGATAGATGAACTCGTCCTCAGCCCCGTCGCTTACGAGGACGACCCTGTCGGGTCTGACCAGTTCAAGAACGTTCTCGAGCTGCGTCGCGAGTACGAGGTCCGATTCATACCCTACCTTCATATCGCCACAGATCGTGGCGACCTCGGCGTCCATCCCGCTTTTCAGCATCTCATCATAGATTCCGATCGCAGCCAGAAGCGTATTCGTGTCCGAATCCTCTGAATCCGAGAGGCCCAAAGCCAAGGCGGCGTTCAGGTTCTCCTCTCTTCCGATGAACGGGCCGTTCAATCCCGCTTTCACACCAAAATCGTCATCGCGGTCGACACAGAGGACCAGGATCTTCATCTGATTCTTAATCCAGTTTCAACATATTTGTATTTTGTGTTCAGATATTTCTACACTGAGATAGATTGGCAATGCAGTATGACCCTTCTCGGATTGTTGCGTTCCTTATCATCAATTGCTTGCCTTCATGACATCTAGTCGGTATCATTTACTTGATCTTTGGACATGGTTTGACATGGATTGACATACGAGGGTTTCCAACGTGTGAGTCTGATGTAAGAAGGATTATAAGATTGGATGGTAATCTTAGAAAAGAATGGAGAAAAGGTCTGGATATAGAGAGTGCCCAAGGTGTGGACTTCGCAATAAACCCTCTGTCACTCAATGCGATTTCTGCGGATGGCAGTTCGAGGAATCGCAGGATGATTGGATAGACCAGATAAGGGCACTTGAAAAGATCAGCACGGACCGTAGCACAATGGCCGTCGATGAGAATCTTTCGAAGAGGATCGAAGCGACGATCAAGAAACCTGATGATGTCTTCGTTGACGATTTCATCGTCGAGAGAGATCCTACGACTACAATGGCCAGCGAATCAATCCCAGAACCTCAGCCTTTCTCTGCCCCTCCGACTCCTGAAGCGAGGGGAGAGACGTTTGATACGCAGCCAAAGGAACCTGAATCGCCAAAGCTGGAACCAGCGGTTGAAACGACGTCAGAACCGGAACCCCAGGTATTGAGGGCAGAGGTTGAGATTGAAAAAGTGATTGAGCCTGTTGAATTAGTGACGCTTGAAACGACGATAGAGACGGCTGAGGCAATTCGGGAGCCCGAGCCCGTCCCCGTCTCAGTGGAACCGTTGCCCCAAGAACCCCCGATCATGCTGAAAGAGGAGGCACAATTGGAAACGATTGCGGAGACGACAGTCTTCGACATGAGAACTGTGGTCGTCCCGGTCGCTATTTTGGCCTCTGGCGTGGCGGCATATGTGGGAATTCTCCTTTTCTCAGTCTTTCAACCGGTGAACTGGGCACTCGGATGGACGATATCGATCGTCGGTGCAATCATGGTGACATACGGATGCGGGCAGGTATATGAGATATGGAAAAACCCAAATGCGCACAATAAGCGGATAGCAGGAAGACAACTCAAACCGGAAGTCGCTGGCGAGAAAGGGAAAGAAGTTTTCATCTGCCCCTTATGCAACGAGGTTGTTTCGGAAAACGACGACCATTGCTCAAGCTGTGGTGCGGAGTTCGAGATCGAGAAGAGCTAGACCGACAGGAGCAAGGTGATCCAGTGAAGATTGTGTGGCATGGTCATTCGTGTTTCGAGGTCAAGAACGATTTCACCGTGGTAATGGACCCCCACGATGGAAAATCGATAGGAATCCGGACTCCGGTCGCAAAAGCCGACTTGGTGCTGATAAGCCATGATCACTTCGATCACAATAGCTCGAGGGTCCTAAGAGGGGATTTCGTCATAATCAGAGATCCAGGAGCTAGAACTGAGAAGAAGATCAAGATCCTCGGCGTTCCGACCTTCCACGACGCTGAAGGAGGAAGCAAGCGGGGAGGGAACATCATATTCAAGTTCGAGATGGAAGGCGTTACATTCTGCCACTGCGGCGATCTAGGTCACGACTTGACCGCGGAGCAGCTGAAGATGCTGTCACCGATCGACATTCTATTCGTTCCAGTCGGTGGCGTCTTCACAATAGATGGCAAAAAAGCGAGGAAACTCGTGGAGTCTTTGAAACCTAGAATTGCGATTCCGATGCATTTCAGGGTTGGAGGCCTCTCTCTGTCGATCCAGACCATCGATGAGTTTCTAGAGGACCTACCTGAGAGCAGGATCCTGAGGGTCGGAAACGAGGTTGATTTCGTCCCCGAGGAGTTGCCTTCAGAGACCGAGTTCTGGGTCTTCTCTGCATAGTTACAGCGATCACGGTTCGTGGAGGTCGTCTTCATCCACGTCTTTTGACACTGGATCATGAGGATCCTCAGAACAACCCTAGACTATCCTCGACCCTCCCGAGTTCGATCGGGGTGCTCCTGTAGCCGATTGCTGCGCCTTTTGAGTTCGCCACCATGCAGGCGCCAACGATCGGGGCTCCATAATTCAGCGTTCCAATGGAAGCGGAGACTTTCATGACCGACCTAAGCAGCTCGAACTCGCTTTCGTGCGTGGCAGGATGGCAAAGGACCCCTTTATTGGTGGCGAGGCACACCGACCCCACAGTCTTGTGTCCAGCGATACTTCCCTGGACAACCTCGACCTGAAGCGTCTTCTCGATCTTCTTCATCACTTTCTTACCGAAATCTGGATTTACTAGCGCTCCATGATCGTTAGTCAGGATATTGTTTCCTGAGGCGTTGAGCGGGTCTTCAATGATATACACGGGCAATCGTGACGCTATCTTTCTGACCTCTTCATTAGAGACCGTGTTCGTCACCACCGCGCCATATGAATTCATCGCCAGAAGGGCCCCGATCAAGTTCGTGCTTCCTATCGTGCACTTCTCGACCTCTACTCCCAGAGCCTCCTCTATGTCTTTCGACATGGCCTTGGGCGAATCGACAGGTATGTAGGAAACATTTTCATTTGCGACGCAATAAACGCCGATGTAAGGGTTTCCATTGTAGTTGGAGAGTCTCATCATGAAAGAAACACCGATCGATCACTCCTCAGCTAGTGAGAGCTCGACAAGTCCGTCTTCGAACTTGACCGCTTTCACTCTTATGATCGATGGGGAGTTGCGGATCCCTCTGCTCCAAACGAGTTCGTTCACTCTTCCATCAATCCAGACGTCCTCTTCTTTGGCCTTAAGGTGGCCTACAACGTATTTCCTTATCTCGATCATTGCCCTCTCAGCTCTCTCGGTTCGAGGGGCTTTCCGGGCATTCCTCAAGGGGATGTTCAGTATAATTTCCTCTTCAGCCATGAAATCGCCTATCTCTTCAGTCTGCTGGTTCTCCAGCTTCTCCTTTTGGGATGCCGTAGAAAGTTCCTATTGGTCCTCATCATAACCCAAGCTGGCACCCTGCGATTCTGCTTGATCGCCCTCATAAGACGCTTCTTCATCGCACTCGGCTTGTTCCTTGTCATGGTCATTTCCTCTCGATACTGATCTCTCTCTTCTGCGGAGCCACCTTTCTGAGGATCTGTCTTAACGTAGCATCATCCACCTGGCGGTCAATCCTTCCGGATTGCGCTAGTCTGATCAGCTGGTCCTCGACCGCCGTGGCAAGGTCGGGATAGGCAATCTTGACCGTTCCAAGACGTTGCCTGGCCTCTGGGGTCAGTATTTGACGCATGATCGCCTGTCGGTTCGCCTCGACTTGTTTGGACTGCTCTTCCGCCATCGCTTGTTGGTCCCGCTGCCTCTGAATCTCGGCAATCTTCCTCCGACGCAACTCCTCTAGCTCAATATCTGACATGATCCCACGCGGCCCTCTTCAACTCTTTTTTGATTCCTGATGGACTTCCATGGCGACTTTGTCGAGTAGTCCCCTTCCCTTGGCGGTGATGATCCTACCACGATTCTTGTCCTTCGCGACAAATCCGTTTGTCTCCAATTGCATGAGACACTTTCTGGCAATTGATCGGCTGCCTCTGACTGCCCTGTTGGGTTTCGAACCTCGGTCAGCGAAACCTCCGTAGGTCGCGGCCAGCCTCTCCGTCCCTATTGGCCCTTCGATGTAGACCTTCCTTAGCACTGATGCTGCCCTCGTGAACCACCAGTCCTCTTGTACGGGCGCTTTCTCCGCGTGCCTACCAGTCTTGACGAAATCCGCCCATTCGGGGGGTTTGATTGAGTCCATTTCCTTGAGTCTAGCTGCCAACTTGGCAACAAGTTCACCAGGTGGGACATCATAGATTGTAACCATCTCTCTCTACCTCTGCAAATACACTCAGCTCTCTCAAGATCGCTGATTATGCCGACGGCACTAATAGACTGCCCATATAAAAGCGTTTTGCAGATGTGATTATCATGTGGACGTGCGAGAAAGGATTAATATAGAATTGGAGGAATCTTCAGCTTGTGAAAACTGTCGTCGCAATCACAGGTTGCTCTGGCGTCATTTATGGCGTCCGATTGATCGAGGTGCTGAAAGGAGACAAGGTCCTCATAATCTCCGAGACTGGAAAGCGGATTCTTGAGGAGGAGACAGATTCCAGCTTCGCTAGGTTGGAGGGATTGGTCAACGCGGCCTACGAGGACCGCGATCTCTTTGCGCCAGTATCCTCAGGAAGCCAGTCCTTCGATGCCATGGTCATAATTCCATGTTCTCAGTCGACGATCGCGAAGATCGCGACAGGCATCGCTGACACTCTGATAACAAGGGTTGCAGCAGTGGCTCTCAAGGAGCAAAGGAAACTCATCATCGTCCCAAGGGAGACCCCCCTCAGCGCGATCATGTTGGAGAACGAGCTCAAGCTTAGCAGGCTTGGCGTTACAGTCCTGCCAGCGAGCCCCGCCTTCTATCACTCGCCAGAGAAGATCGAAGACCTGGTCGATTTCATCATCGGAAAGGTTTTGGATCAAATAGGTCAACCGAACAATCTCTTCAAGAGATGGAATCAGAACGGACAGTAGAGACCTATTTCACGGTCTTGTGTGATCTCTGACATTCACTTCCTCTCCTTCTTCTCGTCCCTTCTGACCCTCTGCAAACGTCCCGGTGCGTACCAGTTCCATTTTCCGAGCAAGGACATTATCGCCGGGACAAGGTATATTCTTACGATGGTAGCATCGAGCAGAATCGCGAACATCAGGGCAAAGCCGAATTGCCTGAGAAGAGCACCCTCCGATAACATCATCGTTCCGAATGCGCCTGCCATGATAATCCCACAGGCGGTGATGATACCGCCGGTGCGTTCCACCGCATGAGTGATGGCCTCGTTGTCGCTCATGCCCTTCTGCGCCTCCTCTCTGATTCTTGTCGTCAGGAAAATGTCGTAGTCCATCCCAAGACCTAGACATACGACGAAGAGGATCATCGGCATTAACCAGAGGATTGGGAACCCAAGGATGAAGTTGAATATGACCATCGTCGTTGCTATGGTCCATGAAATGCTGAGCAATATCGTGAGAATGGATCTCAACGGACTGACCAGAGAACCCAGAACGATCATCAAAACGATGTAGATTCCAATTATCGCGAAAATCTCCATGTAGCTGAAGTCGCTTTGCACCATTTCAGAGATGTCGCTCATTGAGGCGGTAGAACCGGCCACCATTGCCTGATAGATGTAAGGATCTTGTCCTTCGAAGGACGCGCATATGTCCCTTATGTCATGAATGTCATCGATGGATGCTTTGGCAAAAGGTTCAGCCTTGAACGTTATCGAGATCAATACCGCGGTCGTATTCTTGGTTCCGAGCATCCCTCTGATAAGACTTGAATATTGAGCCGCCTGCTCTTGGCTATAAGAGGACAAATTGGCATAGTTGATGGGTTGACTTCCCCCCAGGGGTCTTGTCGGACTCCTTACCTCTTGCACGTTCTCAAGATTCGAAATCGATTTGGAGAGGTTCTCTATCGAATTCAATTCGGCGACATCGTAGGTCCCATTCTTGAGCACTGGCGACGTCATGTTGAGGGCCACATAAGTCGCCATGATCCTCCCCGCACCGAAGCTTTCGCTCATCACGTCGAGGCCTTGCCTACTCTCGGTGTTCGGCATCGCTCCTATGAAATCGTAGCTCGTATCAAGGGTGAAAGCGAGAAACGTCGTCGGAATTGAGATGAGAACAGCTGCGACAAGGATTGCTTTGGCGTGCTTGATCGAGAACCTAGCACTCTTCGTGAAGTATCCAACCTTCTTCCTCTCTTTTCTCGGTGCCATTTTTGAAGGCCAGAACAGTCTGTCTCCCATTAGCATGAGTATTGAAGGCAGCAGCGTGAGCGCCGCGAACAGAGCAATCGCTATGCCCAAGGCGAGTCCTATGCCCATCGATTGCAGCATAGCGAATCGTCCCAGGGACAACACTCCAAACCCGATTATGACCGTGGCTCCGCTCGTGGCGATCGATTCCCCAGCCCATGTCACCGCCATGCGCACACTCTCTTCCTTGGTGAGACCATTGCGCCTCTCTTCCCTATATCTGGACAAAATGAAAATGCAATAGTCGCACCCGGCC
The DNA here is from genome assembly GCA_041478695.1 of Thermoplasmata archaeon. Taxonomy (GTDB): domain Archaea; phylum Thermoplasmatota; class Thermoplasmata; order Methanomassiliicoccales; family JACIVX01; genus JAJRAG01. The sequence continues at coordinate 8,053 of JBGOWR010000011.1, forward strand.
CCCATCATGGAGGTCAGAAGCAACGTGAGCACGCTGTAGTGGACGGAAAGGAAGAACGAGCCGATGAGATAGATCAAGGCGAAGCTCACTCCCATGGCGACCCCGATGACTGCTGGTGGGATGGAAGATGCAACGAAAGACCTGAAGAAAATCCCGATGAGGACAAGGACCAGGACAATAGTCACTGGATCTATTCTCTCGATATCGGCGTTCATCGAGGTCTCCATGTCGATTGATATCGCATCAGACCCAGTCACATATGATACGAGGCTGGTCGTCCCTGTCAAAGACTCATGGACAACGTCCCTGATCACAACAACGGAGTTCTTACCAAGGGACGGCGCTCCGTCCTGGTTCGTGTACGTGAGGGAAATGATCATGGTATCGTTCGAAGGGATGTTTACGAACGAACCGACGAGGTCCGTCAAGACTGGTATCGGGAACTTGGATATCGTGGAATTCAGGACTATTTCGTCGGCCATCATCATGAACTGTTGGAAAGAAGCGTTCTGAGGAATAACCATCACATTGTAGATCACCCAGAGATCAGCTTTTGAGTTCTCCGCGACCACGCCTGCGGTGAATCTCAATATCGATGTTGAGTCGTTCCAACCGGACCAACCGAGCCCGTCGTAGACAGACACAAGAAGAAGGCCCTGCCCACCGCCGATGGCAGACCCTAGCGCCATCACTGCGCTACCAACGATAGCATGGAACTCGGTCGGATAACTTGGTAATGAGGACGTGGAGTTCCACCTTTCATAGAAGAGGCTGAAGTACTGGAGCAGCATCTGCCTTTCCTCTATGGTCAGGCCAACCATCGCCGAATCAAGGTTCGAGGTGAAGACTGATCGAGAGAAAGTGTTCAGAGCATGGTAGCTGTCCCAGGTCGCAATGTCAAAACTGCTGTAAGTCGAATTAAGAAAGTAGCGGTACTCGGATGGGACTTGAGAGAGGAAAGTCGGGAAGGCGGATTGGATTGAAGCTTGCGCTCTCTCATCCGGATGTGTTGAGAAGAACGAACCCTGGACCGGATCCAGGATCGTCATGTTCCATACATCCGCAAACGTCCTGAACCAACCGAATGCTAGGGCTTGCTGAGAAACGTTCATGGAGCTGAGGACGGGATGTGCCTGCAGTGAAGAGAACGTCGCACCATATGCCATCGAGTCGATTTGGTCGACCGGAAGCATGGGATAGGTCGCCCGCATCTGCTTCCAGATCTCTACATGAATTGAAGGTACGCCATAGATGGTGAAGGCGCTTCCATTCGCCTGGAACCAGAGGTCCCTGAAATCGATGGGTATCCCGAACAGGACAAAGGCAGTCATGTTTGTCATGTTCCAAGCCGAATAGAACCCCTGGTTCAGTTGCTGCAAGAAAGCTGCCGTGTACAGGGTGGTCGCGCTATAGACCGAGTCGACCTGGACATGACCGTCTATGCGTCCACCGTGGGTCTCCTCATATATTGCGTGGTCGATCCTGTTCACGACATCCTTAGTCTCATTATCCAGTACGTCTGTGCCCTTTAAGAGTATGAGAGTCGTCCCCTGACCGCTGGCTGTCGGAAAATTCTCATCTATGTAACTCTGCGCAATCTCTGATTGGAGGTTGGAAGGCACCATCTCAGTCTCTTCGTACTTCACAATTTCGAAAGCCTTGGGTGCCAGCGGCACTGCGATTATCAGAATCAGAATCCACGCGACAATGATACCCTTATATCGTCTGGTGATAAAATTGGCCAATCTACCAAACAATGGGGATACCTCACATGGGACCTATAGCCTTCAGGGAGTCAAAGCTCAATATTTGAATTTGTCGTCTTCACGTCGCAAGAACACATTGGGGCACAGGGGCTCATTCGACGAATATCGCCGGCCTTCGAGGAACTGATGTCTTTGCCTTACTTTGAGGATCGTACGCATCTGGATCATCCGCAGAATAGACCTTCACCTCACAACCCATTTCCTTCGCGATGAAAGCGGACGATTCGGCCAGATATTGGAACTCATCGAAGGATCTTGCCAGCCTGTCAATGTCTGAGCGAGAACGTTTCATAAGTCCTTCCGCGACCTTCCTGGCAAAATCAGCTGCGTCTTTGCCGTGTTTCTTTAGGGCAGGATCTGACATGGTCATCTTCGTGATTCCTGGAATGCTGAGACAGTTCTCCCTCGCCATCCGTAAGCCATTTTCAAAGACCCGCTGCTTCCAATTTGGTGATGTGTAGAGGCAAATTCTTTCGGGAGATATTTCCGTGACTCTAAGGATTTCATTGATATCCATTATCGCATTCTTTAGGTACTCTTCGGCCTCCTCGATTTCGAGGCGAATCCCACT
>JBGOWR010000179.1:0-2823 GCA_041478695.1 Thermoplasmata archaeon
ACCCAGATATCGTTTCTAAGGATGCTGACCAAAGGCCTGGTCTATAAAGGTACATATCCAGTCAACTGGTGTCCAAGATGCATGACCGCGCTGGCCGATGCGGAAATCGAGTACCTTCAAGGCGCTACAAAACTCAATTTCATCAAGTTCCAGATCAAAGGCACGGACGACTTCGTCGTGATAGCTACCACCAGACCTGAACTTCTCTGTACCTGCCAGCTCGTTGCAGTCCATCCCGATGATAGTGAGAAGAGAGACCTTGTCGGGAGGACACTCTTGACCCCCATCTATGGACGAGAAGTGAACGTCGTCTCCGACCCGAAAGTCGATCCGGGATTTGGCTCTGGAATCGTCATGATTTGCACGATAGGAGACAAGGACGACCTTCAGTGGGTGATGAAGTACAACCTCCCACTCGAAAGGGGGATCGACGAACAAGGGAAGATGACGGAGATCTCCGGAAAATATGTTGGGCTATCGGTCAAAGAAGCGAGGAAGAGAGCTATCGATGATCTCAGGGAAGCTGGCATTCTCCTCGAACAGAAGGAAGTCGAACAGAACGTGAGCACTTGCTGGCGATGTCACGAACTAATTGAGTTTCTGCAGGTTCCCCAGTGGTTTCTAAGAACGCTTGATTTCAAGAAAGAGGTCTTGACAAAATCGGATGAGATAAGATGGTTTCCCGAATTCATGAAGGTGCGATTACGAGATTGGGTGGATTCTCTCGAATGGGATTGGGTTATCTCGCGACAGCGTTACTTCGCAACTCCTATTCCAATTTGGGAGTGCGTAGAATGCGAGCAAGTCGTCCCCGCAAGAGAGGAGGACTGCTACGTCGATCCGACCAAGGATCCACCGCCAGTCGATAAGTGCCCGAAATGCGGCGGCGAACTCAAGGGTTGTGAGGACGTGTTCGATACATGGATGGATTCGAGCGTCTCCCCACTCTACAACACATACTGGCTTAGGGACATGAAGAAATTCGAGAGATTGTATCCAATGTCAATGCGGCCCCAATCTCACGACATCATTCGGACATGGGCGTTCTACACAATCCTGAGAGAGCACCTCCTTGTAGGACAGAGGCCATGGAATGACATCATGATTCATGGATTCATCATGTCGGCCGATGGTACTCCGATGCACTCATCGCTCGGTAATGTCATTGACCCAATGCCGATACTCGAGAAGAACGGAGCGGACGCTCTGCGATACTACGCTTGCACGTGTTCGCTCGGTGAAGACAACGCCTTCAGGGAGAAGGATGTAGTGCACGGCGGAAGATTCTGCACGAAGCTTTGGAACATTGGAAGGTTCGTCGGAAGCGTCATAAGTGACACGCCGAAAATGGGAACGCTCCGTTCGACCGACAAATGGATTCTGAGCAGATACAGCAAAGTCGTCAAGGTCGCCACAGAGCATTATGACAATTACTCCTTTGACAAGGCCATGAGGGTCATCGAGGACTTCGCCTGGCACGAGTTCGCAGATCACTACATCGAGATGGTCAAATTCAGAATGAAGGATCCAGCAGATGAAGCGGTCAAATTCACACTCTACACGGTCTACCTTGGAGTAATGAAGATGTTAGCTCCCCTTCTACCACATGTAGCTGAGGAGGTCTTCCAAACCTGCTTCCAATCCATCGAGAAGGAAAGGAGCATCCATGTGAGCATGTGGCCTGAGCCCGTATTTGTCGATGAAAATGAGGAGGAACGAGGGGAACTAGCGAAGGAAGTAATAGGAACGCTAAGATCTTGGAAGGCTGAGAGTGGCATTTCGTTGAATAGTGAGATTGAGCTCGTCGAATTGATGGGGGAGGGAGCGACGCGTCTCATCGGCTACGAGAGAGACATTATTGGGACTATCAGAGCAAGGGATCTCAAGATAGCCAGAGAAATCGATCTGGAGGAGAAGACAGTCGCTCTCAGACCGGTGCTGTCGAAGATTGGACCGAAGTTCAAAGCCAGAGCGAAGGAGATAGTAGCGAAGCTCGAGGCACTGGACCCAGTGAGCGCAGCTTTGTCGCTTGAATCGGGACCGATCGAGGTAAACCTTTCTGATGGACCGACCATTCAAATCACCAAGGATTTGGTGACGTTTGAGAAGAGACTGACCTTGCACGGCAAGGAAGTGAAGACGTTCCAGATCATGGATGTACTGGTTGCCGTTCAAAGGTGAATATCACATTCGTCTTGACTTCATGAAGATCACTTGGCGCGCGGGACCGGTTCGATGCTGATTGTCTCGCCACGAAATCGGGACTGGTCAAGAATCTTCATCGCTTTGTACGCCACTTCTTTGTGAATCTCAAATTCGCTGGAGGTTTCACCAATCTCTACGTTTCCAATGGCGATCTCACTTATTTCCGCTCTGATACGGATCAGCTCGATGACATCATTCATCCCAAACTTATCCGCTTTTCCGAGATTGATCCTGAACATGACCATTCCGTATATGTCCACATACTCGTCGAAGTCCCAAACCTTTCTCACAACATCCTTCTCGCCAGTTGTCGGGACCTCTGCTTGTTCAATCTCCCCCTTTCCGAATTCCTTGATTCCTTCGAGCAGGTGCTTCTCGTCCGAGCTCACGAAAGTGATCGCCTTTCCTTCCTTTCCGGCCCTTCCAGTCCTACCGACCCTATGGACGTACCATTCTGGGCTCTCGGGTATGTCGTAATTGATGACGAGAGTCACATCCTCGATGTCAAGACCTCTTGCGGCGACGTCAGTTGCGATTAGCACTTTGATCTTCCCTTTGCGGAAATCGGTCAAAACCCTTTCCCTCTGAGCCTGAGAGAGATCGCCGTGAAGTGCTTCG
>JBGOWR010000122.1:0-3688 GCA_041478695.1 Thermoplasmata archaeon
CGGACCCCTTCGGGACAAGGTCCTAAGCCTTGCGCCTTTGGCCAAGCTTGGCTACCCCTGCGGATATTCGCAGGATGATTTCCAGATTATTAATTCTTTCTTAGATGGTGTGATTGTATAAAGAGGCAATCGAGTGTATTGATCCTTACATTTTGAAGTCATTGGGATAGCGGTGAATGGGCTGATTAGAATCACTCATACAGGTGACTGAGGTAGTCTTTGACAGCCTTGAACGCGGTCTGCCTGTTGCATGGATAAGCCTTGATCTTGCCCCTCAAAGCTATGACATCATCCTTCTCGGAGAGGACCATCCTCTCCGCCAACCCCTCCTGTTTGTCGAGCCTGAGGAAGAAAGTGCAATCGTCATCTATCCTCTTGTCCAGAGTCCCTAAGAGCACCTCGATGTTCTGCGCACCCAAACGTTTGAAGAACAGGTCGATGCTAGTCTTGTTCTTGATCGTGGTCTGGAGTATCGTGATCGGATTCCCATGATATCCAGATGATTTGGTGCGTTTGATATCGTCGCTGCCTGAGGCAAAGGCAACTGCTCTGACGACCTTCCCATCGTCCTCCGTGGCATGTATGAAAGCTCTGAAATTGAGACCGTGAAACGTCATCTGCAGCATCATCGGCAGGATACTAGATATTCCTATCCGAGTCCCTGATCGGCCAATTGAACGCCTTAAAATGGCTTGGGCCGGGCGGTTCTTTGAATGATGGTATCTGGTCAGGGCCGACTCTGCGATATCCGATTGTCATTTCATAGCATGCCAGGCCCAGCGTTGACAAAGGTTTATAATCGGAAACCGGATTCAAGGGCGGTGTTAAGTGCATGATAGAGATAAGGATGCACGGTCGAGGCGGGCAAGGAGCCGTAGTCGCTTCAGAAATGCTCGCAAGGGCCGCCGTAAGGGATGGAATGCACGCCTCTGCGTTTCCGTTTTTTGGGGTTGAAAGGCGAGGCTGTCCCGTTACTGCCTTCTGCAGAATCGATGATAAGCCGATAAGAATCCACGCCGGGATCTACGAACCCGATTACGTTATCGTGCTCGACCCAGGCCTGATGGCCCTGGTCGACGTCTTCCAGGGACTCAAGCCCGAAGGCAAGATCCTGATCAATACTACGAGGAGTAGAGAGGATCTCGCGATAAGGGCACACAATAAGGTTGTCACCGTCGACGCTACAGGAATCGCGCTGAAGCATGGCCTCGGAAGCGAGACCGCGCCGATAGTGAACACTGCAATCATTGGCGCATTCGTCAAGATGTTCCCGAAGATCTCAATAGGTTCATTACTGGAAAGCGTAAGAGAGGCTGCCCCAGTGAAGAAAGAGGAAAATGCATCTGCAGCCAAGGATGCCTATGAAATAACAAAGGAGGTGTGATTCATGCCTGTTCTGAAGACCTATAAGGACCTGCCCTCCACCCCGGTGACCTTCTACTCCACTGAGAGCAACAAGACCGGGACGTGGAGGACGATTCGCCCGATTTTTGATGAGAGCAAATGCACGAGATGTTATCTCTGCTGGAAGTTCTGCCCGGATCTGAGCGTCGAGGTCGCGAAAGAGGGCGACTTCCCTATGATCGACTATGATTACTGCAAAGGATGCGGTGTCTGCGCGAATGAGTGTCCGTCTGACGCCATCCACATGGAGAAGGAGGCGCACAAATGATCGAGGTAATGACTTCCAATTACGCGGCGGCGCACGGCGCCAGGCTTTCGAAGGTTGAGGTCATCGCTGCATATCCTATCACACCGCAGAGCAGCATCTCCGAGAAGCTTGCCGAGATGTCGGTGAAAGGCGAGCTGCATGGTCAGTACATACTGGTCGAGAGTGAGCACAGCGCCATGTCCCTTCTGATTGGTGCGTCGTACGTCGGAGCAAGGACCTACACGGCCACCTCGTCTCACGGGCTTGCCCTGATGCACGAGATGCTATACTGGGCGACTGGTGCCCGAAGACCCATAGTCATGACCGTCGTCTCCCGAGCCATGGCCCCGCCCTGGAACATATGGGGAGACCAGATGGATGTCATCGGAGAGAGGGACACGGGATGGATGCAGTTCTTCTGCGAGAACAACCAGGAGACGCTCGATACGACTATTATGTCTTACAGGATTGCAGAAGACAGGTCCGTCATGTTGCCTGCGATGGTGATCGAGGACGGTTTCATTCTTTCCCACACCTTTGAAGCCGTCGACCTGCCCGATCAGGACGAAGTCGATGATTTCCTTCCAGAGTTCAATCCCGAACTGAAGATTGACTTCAATGACCCGAGGCGATTTGGAGGGTTGGTCATGCCCGACTGGTGGTCGGAGTTCCGTTTCAGGATTGCGCGGGACATGGAAGACGCGAAAAAGAAGATAGTCGAGGTCGACAAGCTATTCGAAAAGAAGTTCGGCAGGAGCTACGGCGGTCTGGTGGAGTTCTATAACTGCGATGACGCGGACGTCGTCCTCGCTCTGGCGGGATCTGCCGTCGGAACGGCAAAACATGTCTCGGACAAAATGAGGGAGCGCGGAAAGAAAGTCGGGGTCGTCAAGATCAAGACCCTTCGCCCGTTGCCGGCCGAGGAGCTGACGAAACTCAACGACATGGTGCCAGTTGTAGGGGTATTTGACAGGAGCTTCAATTTCGGACATGGGGGGGGAATTTTCAGCGAGATTAGGAACGGAATATACACTCCTGGCGGTGGCCTGCTCACGAAGAACTACGTCGGAGGAATGGCGGTAGGGACTTCACTCCCAAGCACATGGAGTGGGTGTTCGAGGATCTCCTTAAGATCAAGAAAGAGGGGAAGGTCGACAGAATGATCGAGTGGATCCCCTTGCGGGATGGGACAGGAAGGTGGTATTGAATGCCGAAGTTCACGATTCCGAAGGAAGAGTACCTCTACAAGGGTCACAGTGGATGCCCCGGTTGCGCGACGCCTCTGGCTCTAAGATATGCCCTCAAGGCATTAGGACTGAGGACAGTGTTGAATTTCCCTGCCGGCTGTGGTGGCGTGATTTTGGGAGTCTGGCCTGGATATGCGATGAAAGTGCCGGTCGTCGACAATGCGTTCGAGTGCACTGCTGCAGTCGCCAATGGGATCAGGGCAGGCTTCGAGGTCAAAGGTGTTGAGGATGTGTACGTCGTCGGTTGGGCCGGAGACGGAGGAACCGTAGACATAGGTCTTCAGGCCCTGTCTGCGACCGTTGACAGGAACTCGAACATCATCTACGTCATGCTTGACAACGAGGCTTATATGAACACCGGTATCCAGAAAAGCGGTTGCACACCCATTGGAGCATGGACCACCACGACCCCGGTGTCGGGCGGAAAGGGGTACAACCTAACGCCTAAGAAAAGGATAATGGATATGTTGGTCGCCAATGGAATAGTCTATGGGGCGACGGTGAACGTCGCCTATCCAGAGGATTTCGTGGCCCGCATGCAGAAGGCCAAGGACATCAAGGGCACGAAGTTCATCCATGCCCTTGCACCGTGTCCGGCCGGATGGCGTACCGACCCATCGAGGAGTGTCGAGATCGGGAGGCTGGCGACCCAGACCGGAACGTTCCCGCTTTACGAAGTGGACCGGGGCAAGTACTCTTTGACCAAGGAGATCAAGAAGAGGAAGCCCGTGGACGAGTATATGAAACTGCAGGGAAGGTTCAGGCACCTCTCGAAGGACGCCATCGCCGA
>JBGOWR010000045.1:0-5993 GCA_041478695.1 Thermoplasmata archaeon
AGGTAATGTACGATGATGTTCCCGCTCCGGACGATCTTCCTCACTGTCTTTCCTTCCAGTGTACCGGAGTCGCATTCCTGGCCTCCTCCCTCTGGATAGAACGCGGTCCGGTCCAGAATGACGCCGCCATTGACGACGGCCAGCACCTTCCCCCTGAACTCGAGGGTATCTGGATCCTCATAATATAGCAGTTTTGTGGCAGGCAGATCCTCGGGGAGTCTTTCCTCTATCGATTCTTCCTGCTCTGGTCTCTCATGCATTGCAGCGACGCGGATATAGAAATCGTCCGGAATATCGACCTTGGCAGTGCTGAATTCCTTGACTATCTCAGGATTGAGGCCGTGCGAGTCGTAGAGTTCGATGAGCTTCTCATTTGAGATGCGCTCTCCCGTCTTCATATCCTTCGTCAATCTCTGAACCAGCTGCCTCCCTCTCGTAAGAGTGTCGCGATATCTCTCCTCTTCGACTTGGACGAGCTGCAGTATGTCGTCCTTGTTCTCGATCATCTCGGGGAAGACGGGTCCGAAGAAGTCGATCTGCCTGTCAACGATCTCTGCCAGCGTCAGATCGAGGGCCAATGAGCGTATCGCCCTAAGACCACGACGCACCAGCAACCTTGCGAAATACCCTTCTCTCACGTTAGAAGGAACGACTCCATCATTCAGCAGGAAAGAGAGTGCTCTTGAGTGGTCACAGATGACATAGACGTCCTCGAGTGGGGCGACACTTTCCATCAACTTATCGTACGAGATTCCGATTCTTGACGCCGTGGTCTCCCTGATCTTCCTTATGTCCGAGGTCGTTTTGGCATTGGTCATTCCGGCGACCTTGCTGTACTCTTTCATCATTTGGCCCTCGGTGGTCACGCCCGCCAACTTCTTCATATGTTCGCCGACCGGTCCAAATACAGCTTCGTAAACGGATGGCGTTCCCTGCGATACCCAAGCGATGCGCTCCAGACCGTACCCGGTGTCGACGACCCTCATTCCAAGCGGCCTTCTCCCATCCGAGCTTTCCTGATACATCATGAAGACAAGCGTGGCTAGTTCGGCCCCGTCCAAAATGACCTCGAGACATGGACCTGAGTTACCCCCGCCCTCCCACCACTCCTCAACGTATCTCATCCGCTCTGGCGGGGTACCCAACCGCTTCGTGAAGAGTTCGTGGCAGAGTTCAACCGTCCGTTCCTTGAAGTAGACCTCTCTGTCCTTCGTGTTGAATGCGTGGTGGGCGCACATCTCGAAGAACGTCAAGTGTCTACCGGTCTTGCCGACGTTGTCGATGTCGTTGAATCTGACGCATGTTTGGGAAATTGTAAGTGGGTTGGCCGGTGGATCGACCACTCCGTTTATCACCCAAGGCTGGAAGTTATAGATGGACGCCTGGGTAAAGAAGACGTCGTCCCTCCACCTCGCCACTATTGGGTATCGCCTGACCCTCTTGTGGCCGTGACTCTCAAAGAAGCTGAGGTAGACCTCTCTCATCTCGTGAAGCGCGAGGGACTCCTTCATCGGGGAAGCCCCTATGAACGTGTACTCCTCGCATGGTGGCTCCCCGCACGTGTCCCAAATCCCCATGCTCCAGAAGTGGCGCCCGCATCTGGGACACTCCTTCCTAATGAAGCCGTTGTCAGTGAAGTACTTGAGCTGATATTCCGAGGGGTCCATCATTCTCGTATCGGGGGGTCGTTATATCAATCTTTTCAATCTGGACAATCCCAGTCTTACAGAAAAGTCAGCGAAGAGACAATGTCAAACTGCCAAGTCGACGTTCTCCGCGTAATCGATCGGGACGTCTATTATTGCGAGGACATCTTCTCTCAAGCACTTCTTCAAGACCTTCTTCAATTCCTCAGCTGAAGAGACTCTGTATCCCTCCGCGCCGAACGATTCTGCGAACTTGACGAAATCTGGGTTCTCGAAATCGACGCCTATGGTCCTTCCATAGTTTTTCACCTGTCTGATCTTGATCAATCCGTACCCTTTATCGTTGAATATCACCGAAACGAAAGGAGCCTTCATCCTTGCAGCAGTCTCCAGCTCAGACGAGGTCATCATGAAGCCTCCGTCTCCGACCACCGCTACTACCTTTCTTTCTGGATACGTCAGCTTCGATGCGATCGCACCTGGGACGCCGATACCCATGCTGATCAAACCGTTGGAGACGACAAGTGTGTTCTCTCCGTACGTAGGATAAAGTTTCTCCATCCAAAGGAAGTGGGCTCCAACGTCGCACACTGCGATGTCCTTCCTGCCAAGTGCTTCCCGGATTGACCGGACCGCAAGTTGAGGCTTGACTGGCATCGCGTCCTTCATCTCAATCTTCATTCTATCGTGCAGCTGGTCTCGAAGGTCAGATGCCCAATTCCTCCTCTTCACAGCGTTCCTTGAAATCGCCGCGAGTATGCTTTTGACGTCCCCGATGATCTGGGCATTTGGGCTGTACTTGTCGACTATCTCCGCAGGCAGGGGGCCTATGTGGACAATCAACTTCTCCTTTCCGATGTTCCAGAACACTGGCTGAAACTCGATCACATCGTATCCAATCGTGATCACGAGGTCTGATGCTTCGAATGCCCTCCTCATGAAGTCATGGGTCCTCCGTCCCACGGAGTGGAGGGAAAGTGGGTCATCGAAAGGCAGTATTCCTGAAGCGAGCCACGTCTGCAACACCGGGATCCCCCAAGTCCTCGAGAACCTCCTCAGTTCCTCCTGTGCGCCTGCCCTCATCGCCCCTTGCCCCGCGAGGATCAGAGGTGTGATTGAGCGCTCGATCAATTCCCTTAATGACATCAGGGAGCGTCTGTCACAACCGATTCTCTTCGTCATCGATTGCGGCAACGGCTCCCCGATGGTATCGCACTTCATGATGTCTTCTGGCAGCTCCATATGGACCGGGCCCGGTCTCTCCTCTCTTGCCTTATCGAAAGCTCTTCTTGTGAGAAGAGGTATCTTCGCCGGATTCCTTACACTGAAACTCGCCTTTGTTATTGGCCTGAAAAGCTGGACGAGATCGATGTACTGTTTCTCTGGTGGATGTGCTCTCTCGGTCCTCGTCTGTCCGGTCAGGGCGACGACTGGAGTATAACACAGAAAGGCATCCGCGATTCCGGTCATGAGGTTGGTCGCTCCTGGACCAAGCGTCGAAAGACAAACGCCAGGTTTCCGCGTCAACCTTGCAGATATCTCCGCCATGAAGGCCGCAGACCCCTCGTGTTTGGTCAACACAAACTCTACATTGGAGTCTATAAGACTATCCATCAGATCGAGATTCTCCTCGCCGGGAATCCCGAAGATGCGTCCGACGCCCTCCTGCTCCAGGCACTTCACCAGAAGGTCTGATCCCCTCAGATTGCACCACCTCAATCGTTGAACGTCTCCGCTCTCTCTTTGAAGATGCTGTCAACAGCTCTTCTAAGCGCTCGCCTTATCTCCCCAGAGTCTCGCACAGCCGCGACACCTCGACTCTCTAATTCCTGAATAGCCGGTTCTCCGAACTTGGTCGCAATGACAGCATCAAAACCTCTCAGAGCGTCCGCGGCCTTCTCCAGTTTGTTCCCGTGTGCCATTCCGAACATCGGGATATCCATGTCCGCCTGGATGGCAATTCTATCCCCTTGTGTAATTCTCTTCCCCTCGACCACGAAGGTCAAGAAGCTCTCAGCGTGGCCGAAATGCAGGTCGACGTTCTTGCCATCGTATGAGGCCACAGCGAACTTATACTTCGTTCTTCCCTCCATCTGCACACCAGCGAAGGCTCTTCTGGAAGGTTGGGCCAGGCTGCAGGTCACGTGCGCGAACTCCGCAGACCTGTCATCGCCAAGAAGGCCGATCGCATCCGCCCTACAGAATCGACAATGCCTCATCTGCCTTACATCGTTCTCGCACATGTCTTGAAGCGTCTTCCGCTCTTTCGGGGTCGGGGCTCTCAAGTTCGCGAATCTCGTACCAGGTACGGGAATCAAAGGGATTATGTTGACAATGTAAGCGCCGAGCTGCTTCACCTTCTTGGCGATCTCCGGGATGTGATCCGCGTTGATCTCTGGGACCATGACAATGTTCACCTTGACGAGCATGCCTGCATTCGAGGCCATCTTGATTCCGAGCATCTGGTTGTCGATCAACTGCTTCGCTGCCTCGACCCCTCTAAGGACTCTACCCTCGTATGTTACGAAATCGTACATCTTCGCACCAATCTCTGGGTCAACGGCGTTGACCGTGACGGTGATGAACCTTACTCCCAGGGATATCAGACGGTCGACATTCACTGGCAATAGCAATCCGTTCGTGCTGAGGCAGAGCGTCATCTCAGGGAACTCCTTCTTCACGAGCTCCAATGTGCGAAAGGTCTCTTCATTCGCTAGCGGGTCTCCAGGGCCAGCGATGCCTATCACGGTCAGGTAGGGGATGCGCTCTTTCACGTACCGGATCTTCTCGATCGCCTGTTCTGGAGTCAGTACCTCGCTGGTGACACCTGGCCTACTCTCATTGAGACAATCGTATCGCCGGTTGCAGTAGTTGCACTGTATGTTACATCTCGGTGCGACTGGCAGATGCATCCTCGCGCAATTTGTGTGCGCCTTCTCGGTGTAGCAAGGGTGAGTCTCTAGCATCTCCTTAAGATTGGATCCTGTCTCATCTGCCAATATTATGTCACCTCGAGCATCTCTTCAATCACTCTACAGCTACACCTGGTAATGAAGGCACATGCAATTATAGATTGGTCTTCCTGTGAAATCCTTTGTGCCACCAAGAAGAGGAGGCAATGATGCTACTAAGTACAGAGTCAGGCACCTCTAGAAGTGTACTTGAATGAGCCAAGGCAATCGGTCTTTCCATCATCTCATCTGACATTCGATGTAAAGATTTGCGGTAACCTCTGGGAAAGGCTTATGAGAGATTGTGTAGCAGTTGTTCAATGTGCCGAGGACTGGATTCGCAGACCTGCCACTTCATGGTGGAAACGCGCCAAGATGGTTGTTCGCCAGGATGGTGAAGCTGGCAACTGCGATTTCTGACGTCATAGTCATCGAGTATGGGACCGAGGAGTTTATCAGAAGGCTCTCCGATCCATTCTGGTTTCAGGCATTCTCGTGCGTTCTTGGATTCGACTGGCATAGCTCTGGTACCACTACTGTGACTTGTGGGGCCCTCAAACAGGCGCTCACCCGGAGCGACATAATGAGTGTGGCCGGCGGGAAGGGCAAGACCTCTAGGGGTGCACCGTCGGACATAGAATCGTGGTCGAACGAACATATTCCTTCCACCGATGCAAAGGACCGACTGGTATACGCAAGCAAGATGAGTGCGAAAGTTGACAGTGCGATCCTGCAAGACGGATATCAGCTCTACCATCACTCATTCGTGTTCGATTCGAAAGGGAACTGGGCCGTCATACAGCAGGGAATGAACGGCGAGACCGGGTACGCGCGAAGGTATCACTGGTTCTCGAAGGATGTCAGCAGCTTCGTCGAAGAGCCTCACACGGCGATCATTGGGACTAGGGCGTCCCGAGTCCTCGACATGACATCGCGGTTGAGTGAGAAGTCGAGGGCGCTCTCGGTCGATCTGGTCAATGAGGGTGTCGACAGGCTCCAGCGGCAAGTGACTACGGTGGCTAGAGGTCAGAGCACCTTGTCCGAGTGGAGCGGTGAGAAGGTCGTTCGACTTTCAATGCCGCGATCGATAAACTGGAACGCACTCAGAACAGTGTACGAGTTCCATCCGATTAACTATGAGCAGTTGATTTCGTTGCGTGGTGTAGGTTCGTCAACGGTGAGAGCACTGGCGTTAATCGGTGAGTTGATCTATGGTATTGAACCGAGCTGGCGCGATCCGAACCGAGCTGGCGCGATCCCGTGAAATTCTCGTTCACCGTCGGAGGAAAGGACGGGGTGCCGTACCCGGTGGACAGAAAGGCGATGGACAAATCGATACAGGTGTTGAAGGAATGAGTGGAAGAAGCGAAGCTCGGCAAAAGCGACAAACTCGAAG
>JBGOWR010000096.1:0-4158 GCA_041478695.1 Thermoplasmata archaeon
AGATCTGCCACGACAAGTACGGTGACAGAGTCCCCATCGGGGTTTCATTGCCAAGCCCGATCACGACGACTACGCACGTCTGCTCCATGGAAGAAGTCATGGTCCACATGATGATGGAGCCAGAGGCACTGAAGAAGGGTCTGGTCGCGATAACTCAGACAATCGCCGACTTCATCAACGAATGCGTCGCCAATGGTGCTTATTTCGCTGGCTACTTGACCACGAGGGCAAGCAAGGAGATTACCACAGTGGAGCAATACAGAGAGTTTGGTGCACCGTCTGATGAGGAGGTCTTCAAGAAGACGCCCGCCATGGTCCACATCCCGCACATCTGCGGAGTCGAGCCGATGTTCGAAGTGATCGAGGACTACAAGAGGAAGTACAAGAATGTGAAGGCCATCTCATGGTGGGACAAGGGCGCGAAGCCGAACCTGAAGGAAGCAAAGGAGCATCACGGCAAGACGCTCTGTTTGATGTCTGGCATAGACCATACGAATACGCTCGTTTCTGGGACCCCGGCGGATATCGACGCGGAGATCAGGGACGCATGCAAGACAGCTATGCACGGCAGCGGGCTCATACTTGCCCCAGGTTGCGAGGTCTCTCCAAAAACCCCATGGGACAACATGAAGGCGGCGATCAGCGCAGCCAGGAAGCATGGGAAATATTGAGGAATGTGTGGAATGGAATTACTCCACCTTTCTCATCTTTTAATTTTTCTCACGACTATCGAATCAGTGGAATCGATCTTGACGGTGGACTTGCGATCATTAGCAGTTGACGAAGCCTAACGGCAGGTGATTGGATGAACGAGGAACAATACAAAATGATATACGATTGTGTAGTGAATGGAAAGATCAATGACGCTACCAAGATAGGTGAGACTCTGAAGGCAGCTGGAATCGATAGCAAAGCTGTCGGACTGGTGCTAATCGATGCCATGAACCTTGTTGGTCACAGATATCGGGAAAGGGAGATCGCGCTTCCGCAGCTAATACTGGCGACACACTCATTTAAGAAAATACTCGTCCCCTACGTTGGGTCCTCGACCGAGAACGCGGGAGTTGTCGTGATGGGCGTTGTTCAGAACGACATTCACGACATTGGGAAGAATCTGGTTGTAGGTATGTTGCAGGTCTACGGGTTCAAGGTTCATGACATTGGGAAGGACGTTCCTTTGGACAAATTTATCGAACAGGCAAAAGCGACAGGCGCCAATGTAATCGGTGCCGGTACTCTCTTGACTGCCACCATGCCTGAACTCGAGGCGATCCTCGCGAAGATGAAGGCGGCTGGTATGAAGGATAAGGTCAAGTTCATGATCGGCGGAGCTCCGGTGACAACGACCTTCGCGAAGAAGATCGGGGCGGACGGGTACGCCGGCGACGCGATCCTGACCGTCGAATTGGTAGGGCAGTTGATGAAGGGTAATCAGGCCTACTTGGCGGCGAGCGAAGGAAGATCCTAATTCATCTAGAGTGGTCGAAATGAAATCACGAATGAATCCTCGGGAGGGTGTAATCGCTGCTCTCAATCACGAACCAGTAGATAGCGTTCCGGTAAGTGGTATGGCATGGACCATTGGGGCTATTGCGGGAGGTTTTACCACCAAGGAGTATGCACAGAGTGGTTCCAAGATGGCAAAAGGGCAGATAGCGTTCTGGGACAAAACCGGTGTCGATCTACTACACCCTACATCTGACATGGGCCAGACCGCTGAAGGCTGGGGGGTCAAGATGAGGTATGAGGACGGACTGACACCCATGCTAGACGTGTTCGCGGTGAAGGAGCCAGAAGATTGGGACAAGTTGGGGCTCTTGGATCCTTTGAGGGATGGTAGGATGCGCGTCACGTTAGATGCGATTGAGGGTATTCGTAAGAGACTTGGCGATAAGGTGGCATTGATGCCTTATGTTCCGAGCCCATTGACAAGCGCAACCCACGTGTGCAATATGGAGCAAGTGATGATGGACATCGTTCTCAATCCAGACCCACTGCACAGGGGCTTGAAGACGATGTCGGAGACGATTGTCGCATACATCGATGCAGTAATTGACGCTGGTGGTGATGGCGCGCTTTTCGCAACCACTCGGGCCTCGGGAGAGATAACGACCGAGGAGCAGTACAGGGAGTTCGGAGCGGAATATGATCGACAGATTCTGAGGGCAGTGAATAAGCAAGGTGGAAGCAACATACTTCATGTATGCGGTGTAACGCCGCACTTTGAGCTTCTGTCGTCTTATCCCAATGCAAATGGGATAAACTGGTGGGACAGGGGAAGCAATCTTACGGTCGAGCAGGCGAAGAAGGGCTATGGGGACAGGGTGTGCCTGGTCGGAGGACTTGACCAGACTACCACACTGATACTTGGTGGCCCCGATGACGTCAGGAACGAGGCGAGACAGGCCATCAAAGCGGGATTCACCGATGGGACTGGGATGATACTCGCTCCTGGGTGTGAGATCTCGCCAAAGACGGAGTTTGTGAATATGAAGGCCGCGGTCATGGCGGCAAGGGAATTCAGTTTCCAGAGATAGAGATGGAGTGTTTGTCGAAATGAACAAAGGTCTGTATCTGGATGTTGCGATCATCAACGCAAACTTAATCACAGTCGACAAGAGGATGACGAGGGCCGAGGCAGTTGGAATAACTGGAGACAAGATTGCCGCCATTGGGAGCAATTCTAGCATACAATCGATGGTGGGTAGTAGAACAAAGGTCATCGACGCCAAGGGCGGGACGGTACTCCCTGGTATGCACGATTCGCACATGCATCCTCTGCTGGTTGGGCACTTCGCTAACGGCGTTCAACTCGGCGAGGTGAAGAACATCCCAGAGTTTCTTGAAAGGGTGAAGGAAAAATCGAAGGTCATTCCCAAGGGCCAGATGATCCTTGGATTCGGCTGGAATCAGGAACGGATGGACGAGGGTAGATACCCGACAAGATGGGAGGTCGACACCGTGGCGCCTGACCACCCAGTGTTCCTTATACATTGGAATGCTCACATCTACCTCGTCAACACGATGCTGATGAAGCAGAAAGGAATCACAGGAGATACACCCGATCCGCCGGGAGGAACCATTGAGAAGAACGAGAGAGGGGAGCCGACCGGCGTCTTGCTTGAGAACGCTATCAACCTCGTCGCACCGGGATTCCTCGAGACTGGTGCCGGACTATTCACTTTCGAGCAAAGCAAGGCAGCATTGAAGTACTGCGCTGATAGGGCAGTAGAATGGGGGCTCACTTCAATCGTGGACATACTCGCTGGGGACGCACAAGTGAAGGCTTACCAGGAGCTCGAATCGGAAGGTAAGTTGCCAGTTCGGGTCAATTTCTATCTGGGCTACCAGTACCTGGAAAAAGTTGTGGACATAGGTCTTGAGAGCGGTTTCGGTGACTGTAAGGTGAGATTTGCGGGCGCAAAGATGATCGTCGACGGATCGCTCAGCAGCCATACGGCGGCTTTGCGTGAACCATACGTCGACGTTCCAGGGACTAGTGGAGTCATGCGTGTCACAAGGAAGGAAATCAAGGATTTTGTCCTCAAAGCGACGAAGAATCGTGTAAGGGTGGACGTGCACGCTTTAGGAGACGGAGCGATAGAGACGGTCGTTGAAGTGTTCAAGGAGGTTCTCAAGGAACATCCGACGAAGGATCCAAGGCTCAAGATAAGCCATTGTATCATACATGGCAAGGACCTCATCGCCGATTTCAAGAAGCTCAATATCATCGCCAATGTGCAGCCTGTGTTCATAATGAAGGGGCAGAATTGGATACCGAAGTTGGTCGGTCCAGAAAGGGAGAAGTATGGCCACGCGTACAAATCACTCTTGGATGCAGGGGTGCACATGTGCACCGGTACAGACGCTCCGATCGAGACCATGAACCCTTTTATGAATGTCTATGCCGTTTCGGTCCGCAAAGATCCGAATGGAATTCCAAGAGATGGCTGGCATCCAGAGCAGAAGATCCCTGTCGATCAGGCTCTGCGAATGGCGACTACCGAGGGCGCCTATGCCACTGGTGAGGAGGATGTCAAAGGATCCATCGAGATTGGGAAATATGCTGACATGGTCATCGTCTCTGACGACCCTCTTGAGATCCCACCAGATGATCTGAAGAACATCAAGGTGCTCATGACTATGGTCGGCGGGAAG
>JBGOWR010000039.1:0-6537 GCA_041478695.1 Thermoplasmata archaeon
AACCGTCTTTTTGGCTCTCCGACCCTTCTCAGTGGTCCTAAAACCGATGCTCTTGGATATGAGAATTCTAGCTCTCCTCGGTCCAGGCAGGTCCTTCCTCATCGGGAATCCATCCTTGTCGCTGCCCCCGGTGATCATGAGTTTGTACCCAGGGAGGCCGACGAATATACCATCGACGACCTCGCCAATCTTTCTGCCAATCAATGAGTTCGCGTGATGACCCGAGACAGAGACCTGATACGACTTTCCGCTTTTTACGTCGTTAATCACAGCTTTAAATTCAACCATTCCAAACACCCGTGAGTATGGCCCTAATGTTGTTCCCGTTAAATAACTTTTGGTGACTGACCAGACGCCAGACAGTCCGTTCCAGTACCTCGATAGGAGTCAACAGAAATGGAAGAGAGCCTACATTCCCCAGAACGGGTCTTCCTTCCTTTTGATCCGGAGCAGCTCGTCAAGGGTCATTCTCTCGTCGAAATTGAGCTCGAAGGTCTCGAGGTCCTTCACCTTCGATTCTGGAATCTCCACATAAAGGATGTCTTCGATGTTGATCTGTCTACCGACGGTAGCGCCCTCCACCGCTATCGCTACCTCGCTACCTGCGATCGCCTCCTTCAGGACGTCCTCCCCGCTTCTGATGCTTCTGATCTTGCCCACATCCAGTCCATCCACGGAAACGAGTGTTTGGCCTCCTCGGATCCTTCCCGTGAGGACCCTCACTCCTACGATCGCTGGCTTACTGACTCTGAACACACAATTAGGCAGGATCTTGATCTTGCCGGGAAATGCGAACTCGGATCGCTTTTCCACCTCGATCTCCCTCTTCTGCTCCTCGATCCATTTCTGGTAGTCCTCGAACAGGCGGTACAGGACATCATTCGTGAAAACCTTGGTCCCGTATGTCAGAATCGCTTCCTTTGCCTCTGGTAGGACATCCACATTGAACCCGAGAATTGCCTTATGAAGTCGATCGCTGTGCGATGAGGCTTCCACGACGTCCCTTCGAGATATTGCACCGACCTCGAACTTCCTTATCGGGAGCTTCGCGTTCTTCGCTTCGAAGGCAAGCGCTTCGAGGGAACCGATCGCATCTGCCTTGATTATGACCCCGTCCTCGCTCGTAGGTATCCTTAGAGTCGTCTCTTCTTCGATCTCCCTCACTACCTCGTCTCTGTCCCCCCTGACGACCTTCAACGGGACACCCGCCACGACGCCCTCCAGATTCTGACAGATTATCTTCACTCCTGCGGCGGCGGAGACCTCCTTGACCGAGTCGAACCTCTCCCTTGCGTCCCTGATCTCGTCCAATGGCTTCGGCTTGAGCACCGCCTTGACCTTCGTGACCAAAGGTTTTGAGGATGTGCCAAGGACCACCGTATCGCCCTTCGCAATCGTCCCAGAATAGATTATGACGTCAATCGCCGGTCCCAGACCGCGCTCCTCCTTCACCTCAAGGATCGTTCCCCTGCCTGCCCCTTCTTCAGTGTCAAGCTCGCTCTCGAGAAAACGCTGTGCCAGACCGATGAGGACAAGGAGGAGGTCTGGGACTCCCTCGCCGGTCCTTGCACTGACTGGCACGATCGCGAAGTTCTTTGTGAAGTCGTCAATTCGATCATATCTCTCAGCCGATACGCCTTCATGGTGGAGCCTTGCGGATAGGTTGTACAATATGTTGTCCAATTCCGTCCGAACGTCCTCGTTCTGCTCCTTGATGGAAAGGACGAAAGGTCTGTTGGGGTGAGAGATCCATCCGGGTATGAGATCTATCTTGTTCAAAGCTACGACAAAAGGTGTCTTGAAGCGCTTCAGGATCGCCACGGACTCGATCGTCTGCGGTTTCATGCCTTCCCTTACGTCGACAACCAGGACGGCAAGGTCCGCCAATGAGCCTCCCCTGGCCCTGAGCGTTGTAAATGATTGATGACCAGGTGTGTCAATGAACAACAATCCTGGAACGGAGAATTTCTTGGCACCGATGAGATCCGCGCAGACGTCGTATATATGATCGATCGGCACCTCGGTCGCTCCGATGTGCTGGGTGATCAGACCGGCCTCCCTCTCGACCACGGTACTGCCTCTGATGTAATCGAGGAGGCTGGTCTTACCGTGATCTACGTGACCCAACACGCTCACGATCGGCTGTCTGATTGCCATCGGGTATCGCATGAGGCAGTCCTTATTAGTATTTTTCTTAGATGGCTGCCTGGACATCTATGGAAGGCGGTAGCTGCGATTAAAACGTAAATCAATCAACGATGAGATACGGACAAGTCGAGAGATATTAGACAAAGGTTTTTGAAGAAGATCATTCGAAGAGCCAGGGTTCGATGGACATCTTGTGCTCATGGAGCTCGTAGTCGTTGAAGAACAGACCGATCTCCCTTCGAGCGGACTCCGGAGAATCTGATCCATGTATGAGGTTACGCCCGGTCTGTTGCGCCAGATCCCCCCTGATCGTTCCAGGCGCGGCATCCTGGGGGTTCGTCTTGCCCATCATCCCCCTAAAGGCCATTATGATGTTCTCCCCTTCCCAGATCATGCAAAGAACCGGGCCAGAGGTGACATATTCTACCAAGGATGGGAAGAAACTCTTGCCTCTGTGCTCCGCATAGTGTCTCTCGGCAATCTCCCTCGGAATGCGCATGAACTTCATTGCGACGGGTTTGAATCCTCTCGCCTCAAGGCGCCCTATGATCTCTCCAGTCAAACCACGCTGGATTGCGTCGGGCTTGAGCATGACGAAAGTGCGCTCGATCATGTCCTTCTCAACCCTCAGTTCCCTTCTCTTCCGGAGGGGGCACCTTCCTCGCCTTCTTCGCTTTCTTCGCTTTCTTGGCAGGTTTCTCCGCTGTCTCTTCTTGCTTCGGAGCTCCGGCATCTGACTCTTCGGCCTTAGCCTCCTCGGGGGCCACAGGTGCCTCCTTAGATATGGCACGTCCGTCGCCTCTAGCCTGCCTTGTCCAGAGGGTTCTTCTCGGAACCCTTCTTAGATGTATCATATTCTTGTAGCACTTGTGAGTACAGAACGAGTAGACCGAGCCGTCCTTCTTGACGTACATCCTTCCGGTGCCCGGTTCGATCTCGTTCCCGCAGAATGAACAAACCTTTCGCTCGACCATGGACACACCTTCGTATCTGCGCTCACCTGATTGAGAGCTTTCGAGCTTCTCTGGATGTCTCCCTCAACATTAGAATGTCGCCTGAGCGCACAGGGCCCATGATGTTTCGGGTGATGATTCTTCCCTTATCCCGACCCTCAAGCACGCGGACCTTCACCTGGGTTGCCTCACCGGTCATTCCAGTCCTTCCAATGACCTCGACGACCTCTGAGGGAATGCTGTCATCCTCTGCCATTTACAGCACCTACTTCTTCAACTTCTTCACTTGCTCGTTCAAATACTCGAGCAGCGGTTTGCCTTTGCCGATATCGACGATCGCCACCGCGGCCGTGGGCTTCTCGAGGCCAGAGGCGTTCCCGAGCTCTGCCTTGCTAGGTACGTAGGCGTACGGGATGTTCCTCTCCTCGCAAAGAAGCGGGATATGAGCGAGTATCTCCGGAGGTTGAACGTCCTCGGCCATGACGACAAGGATAGCCTCGCCCCGCTCGATCAATTTCGTCACCTCGTTGGAACCTTTCTTGACCTTCCCTGAATCCCGAGCAACCTCGACGATCTCGTAAGCTTTATCCTGAAGCTCCTTCGGCATCTCAAACCGAACAAATATTGGTTTTGCCATTGTGAATACCTCCTTCCGATGTTGTGCACATCCTCATCATTCATCGGCTCAAAAGAGCAAACGAGCACAAAGTGATAGTCGTATAAAAGCTTTGTTCCGGACCGCCAGACGACCAGCGCAAAGGAGAGCGACTGGCCGAATCGATATGATTCCTCGGATTCTTGAGCGAGTCAAACGAGAGAAATCACTTCTCGCCGATTGCCAAGAATATCCCGACGTTGTCCCCGCGGCGTCCGCAGCATGAGGACGAGAGACACCTCTCGCGGGTGGTTCGGACGGAGACGCCCGTCAACCCCGCAGCCACCCGTCCCGTCTTTGCTCCCGAAACGAAAATGGCCAGCTCCCCAATGAACTCGGAGAAGAATCTGACCCTCATCGTATCCCACTATTCAGATACGCTATCGAAGTATTCCTTGCTCACGAAACTACGAAATACAGACCCAATTAATTAATTGTGGCGAGCGGATTGGACGAACATATTTCTTCGCTGGATCAGACCCCATGCAACGGGTCCTCGTCCGTGATCAGCTCCTTCATTCTCTTATCGAGCTCACAAGGCGGAACAGGTATCTCCTCGTAGTAATGATGCTTCCATTTCTCGCAAATCCAGGTCTGAAGCTTCTGTATGTCCTCTTCGCTCATGTGCCTAAAGCGTCCCTGCAGTTGGAGATACTCCTTTACTGGCACCATCATCTTCGGCTTGTATGTCAGTCTGTCCTCGCCATGATCGACCTCGAACAAGGTCCACATTCCAGTCTCAACTGCCAGCTTGGAGATGGCGACGCTCTTCGACGCATCGGATCTCCAACCAGGGACGCAAGGCGTCAGGACATGGAGGAACCTGAAGCCTTTGACCTCCTTGGCCCTCTGGACCTTTCTCACGAAGTCATTGAAGTGGGCCACGGACAAGGTCGCCATATACGGAATCCCATGGGCGGCCACGATCGCGTCCAGATCTTTCTTGAACTCCCTCTTGCCCTGGATCCTCTTTCCGACCGGACTGGTCGTTGTCCATGCGCCGAAGGGCGTTGCACTGCTCCTCTGTATGCCAGTGTTCATATACGCCTCGTTGTCCAGGCAGACGTATATCACGTCCTCGTTCCTGTCCGCCGCACCAGACATGGCTTGCAGACCGATATCGAACGTCCCGCCGTCGCCTGCCATCCCGACCACTGTCGTCTCCTTTCCTCTCCGCTTGAACGCGGCCTTGACCCCCGAGATGACGGCACCAGTGTTCTCGAACGCAGTGTAGAGGAAAGGCCATTTGAACGCCGATGTAGGGTACAGAGAGCTGAACACGATCAAGCAGCTCGCTGGCACGTAGACCATGACGTCGGGCCCCAATATCCTGGCGATGTTCTTCACCGCGATCGCCACCCCACATCCAGGACATGCGCCGTGCCCCCTGACGAAGTAATCGGTTCGTGGTATGTCCTTGATCGTCTTCATCTGCCCGTCGCTCATACTGTGGCCCCCCTCAGACCGTGCCAATTGCATTCCTTGAAACTGTCGCCCCTTGCACTTTGCTCGATTATGTCAAACATGCTCTTGACTTCTTCGAACGTGATGTCCCTCCCGCCTAGACCAGCGATGTGGTTCGTGATCGGGAATTGCGTAGAGTGCAGCGCGTTCCTGACTTCCGTGAAGACCGGACCGAAGCCGTTGAAAGAGAGGGAGCGGTCAAAGACCCCCAGACCCTTCAACTCCTCTGTGATCTTTGCCAGCTCCTTTCCAGGGAACGGGCGCATGAATCTTAGCTTGATCAACCCCGCCTTCTTTCCCAAATCGTTCATTCGGTCCACAACGACCCTGGCCGTGCTTGTGGCAGTGCCGAGGGTCACAAGGGCGATCTCGGCGCCTTCCATCTTGTAGGTGTCAAGAAGGCCACCATACCTCCTTCCAGTCATCTGTTCATATGCTGAGTCGATCGAACCTATCACTGTCTTGGAGTCCTCTATGGCCCTCTCGAGACGATACCTCATCTCCATCGCGTACTCGGGCGGAGAAATGGCGTTCATTGTCTTCGGGTTCTCCGAGTCGAGCACATCAAGGGGGGAGAACTTCGGAAGGAATGTGTCCACCAGGTCCTGGTCCGGGAAATCCACCCGCTCAACGGTGTGAGACAGCACGAAGCCATCCAAACAGACCATGACTGGAAGCATGACTCCCTTGTCCTCTCCTATGCGGTAGGCCTGAATGATCATGTCTAGTGCTTCCTGGTTGTCCTCAACGTAGACCTGCAACCATCCTGACTCCCTCTCCGGCATAGAGTCGTTGTATTCGACCCAGATGCCCGCTGCCGCACCAAGAGTGCGATTGACGTTCGCCATCACGACTGGAAATCTGTTCTGCGGCGCAGCATATAGCATCTCATGCATCAGAGCCAGTCCCTGGGACGATGTGGCGGTGAAAGTCCTCGCCCCACCAGCGC
This sequence comes from Thermoplasmata archaeon, assembly GCA_041478695.1. Lineage (GTDB taxonomy): Archaea > Thermoplasmatota > Thermoplasmata > Methanomassiliicoccales > JACIVX01 > JAJRAG01. The sequence continues at coordinate 6,170 of JBGOWR010000039.1, forward strand.
ACGCACCGATCGCCGCGCTCATCGCACTGTGCTCGCTCTCGACCGGCATGAAGTCCGCGTCAAGCTCGCCATCGTTGATGAATTCGGACAAGAGCTCGACGATCAGGGTCTGCGGGGTGATGGGGAAGGCAGGTATTACCTCCGCTCTGGCCAACCTGACGCCGTGTGCGACGGCATGGTCCGCGCTGATGACCTTCATCACCATTCGTACACCCCCCTGACCATTTCGATCGCCTTGACTGGGCAGACATCCGCGCATATCCCACATCCCTTGCAGTACCGGTAGTCCCATTTCTCGTAATCGTCCTCCAACCTGTCGATGCAGCCCTCTGGGCAGGAGAACCAACATCTCAAGCAACGGATACAGG
>JBGOWR010000154.1:0-3090 GCA_041478695.1 Thermoplasmata archaeon
AGTTACTTAACTTTTTCCGAATTGACAGATCAAGTTGTGCTGATTGGATGTTCGCATTGAATATAGCCCCCGAGTCACCTATTCAAACCGTTTCCATGCCATTCAATCGAGTCCATGCCTGCCTTGAGACAGTTCTTCATAAGACGCCGGCGGGAGCTACTGTCGTCCCTTTTTCGCAGTCTTAGTAGATTTCTTCGAAATGAATTTCTTCTCGTATATCTGGAGTCCTCGGCTGACCGCTTTGAGAGCGGAACTCCGCCGCTCCCAACCGATCACCTGAGTGCTCTTGCCCTCCTCAAGTCGTTTGTATGTCAAGAAGAACTCGGCGATCTCGTTCAATTGGTGCAGTGGCAGGTCTTCAAGCTGCAAGTATTCCTTGTTCCTTGGATCGTCCACAGCAACGGTCAGGATCTTGTCGTCCTGACCCTCTTCGTCGAGCATCCGCAGAATCCCTACAGGCCGCGCCTCGACCACGCAACCTGGAAAAGTCGGCTCGCTGATGACCACCATCGCATCCAATGGGTCGTTGTCATCGTAATAGGTCTGTGGGATGAGGCCGTATGCGATCGGGAAAACGACGCTCGAGTGGAGCACCCTGTCAAGAAGGATTCCATCGAACTCCTTCGATACCTCGTATTTGTTCTTGCTGCCTTGAGGGGTCTCGACAATGACATTCACTATCCTGGGCGGGTCCCTTCCCGTAGGCACATTTCTCCACATCGACATTCCAAGAACACCTTCAGTCCCGATGATCTCCCATCTTCGTTATGGTGCAGTGCGAGTACATTACTCTATCTCATTTGAATGGACCCTCCAAATAGCTTCTCTCAGCAGCCTAGGTATGGGAAGTTTCATGAGTCAATAATCCATTGTGCATGCGGGAGTGGGATGCAGAGCTTCGATTTCGGTCTCTTGGTGAGGTGGCACCTTGATTGAGATTATACTGCTCCAGCTCTTCGTCCTCATTCTTTTCGCGAAGATCGCTGCAATAATCTTCGAGTTCGTCCGCCTTCCCCCACTAGTCGGCGAGATTGTCGCAGGGATCATCATTGGCAACACCTTCATCTTTGACCTCCTCCAGCTGGGAACAAATATTGAGGTCTTGAGCGTGCTGGCCGAAATAGGCGTGATTTTCCTTCTGTTCGCTATCGGCCTAGAGACCCCTTTCAGTGATCTAAAGAGAGTCGGCGGTACTGCGATTCTTGTGGCGATCCTCGGTGTGATCTTCCCCTTCATGTTCGGCTATCTACTGATAGTCTCCTCTGGTTTCCCTCAGGTCGAGGCGCTCTTCATTGGAGCTGCAATGACTGCCACTAGCATCGGCATCACTGCCAGGGTGATCAAGGACATGAACATGATGAACAGTATCGAATCTAAGGTCATCATCGGTGCAGCTGTGATCGACGACGTCCTAGGGCTCGTCATTCTAGCCATGATTAGCGGAATCGCGAGCGGCGGTGCCATGGACATCGTCGGAACTGTGATGGTAGCTGCGCTGGCAGTGATATTCGTGGTCGCTGTCGTGTTCGTCGGATCCGGGCTCTTGCCGAAGGTGAGGAAGCAGGTCCACGAGTTCAGGACCCCGACTCCGGTGATGAGCATGAGACGAAAGATCAGTCCGTTGGCCGTTGCCATAATCGTCTGTTTCGGATTGTCCGCTGCGGCTTCATATTTCGGACTGGCAGCAATCATAGGTGCGTTCCTTGCAGGGATGGTGTTCGCTGAGTTCAAGGATCTATTCCCGGTTGGAGAGCAGTTTGAGGCGATAAACGAGTTCCTGGTCCCCTTCTTCTTCCTGTACATCGGAATATCGGTCAACCTCTCTGCATTCGGCGGTGTGGCAATACTGGCCCTTATGATAACCTTCGTCGCCATCGCCACGAAGTTCATTGGTTGCGGACTTGGCGCCTATAGACTCGGAGTGAAATCGGCGGCCATCGTCGGTGTCGGGATGGCTCCTAGGGGCGAGGTCGGTCTGATCATCGCATCGGTCGGCCTGACAATCGGTTCGATATCGAACGACATGTTCTCGATCGTTGTCTTCATGTCGCTCCTCACAACGCTGGTTGCCCCGCTTTTGTTGACTTACACATTCAATTGGAAGATGGGCAGGACTGCCAGGTACTGACCCCAGACGCTAAAGATACTCTGACGGAACCCTGTTCACTGGGCTGCCTGCCTTATATGATTTCACCGTTTCTATCGTAAGCTGAGAGATCCTCTGGAGGACCTCCTTCGTGTAGAACGCCGAGTGAGGGGTGATTATTATGTTAGGGGAATCGAGCAACAGGTCCCTCTCCGGGTGAGCCTCGTCCTCGAGAACGTCTATTCCAGCTCCCCACAGGTGACCCGAAGTCAGGGCATCCCTCAACGCCTTGCTGTCTAGCACTCCGCCCCTCGAGGCATTGATCAAGATGCTGCCCTTCTTCATTCTTGAGATTGCTGTCGCATCGATCAAGTGATGAGTATCTGGAGTCAAGGGGGTGTGGAGAGTCACGAAGTCGCTCTTCCCAAGCACTTCTTCCAAAGGCAGATAAGGGAAGCCATACTTCATCGCCAGGCTCTTGTTCTGATAAACATCGTAAGCGACGACCCTCATCCCAAAACCTTTCGCAATCTCAATGACCGCCGCGCCAATCTTACCGGTTCCCACGACCCCTAGTGTCTTGTCTCTCAGCTCAAGGCCGAGGAAATTGGAAAAATCGAATCGCCTTTCGTTCTTGACGAAAGCGTCCGCGGAAGGGATCCTTCTAGCAGATGCCAGAAGCAAAGCGAACACATGCTCTGCAACGACATGCGCCCCGTAGTCGGGAACGTGGCATACAGTAATGCCCTTCTCGATGGCGTGTTTCGAAGCGATGTGGTCAAATCCAACGCTCCTAGTGGCTACAAGTTTCAAGCTCGGGATGGAATCGATCACTCTCTCTGTCACCGGGGTGTATATGAACACGGAGATCACCTCGGCGTCTCTGGCAATATCGATCAGTTGTCCCTCCTCGAGCGGATGGTCGAATATGATCAGTTCATCGTCGGGAAATGCGTCCCTTATGAGATCGACATGTTCCTTCAGCTCCGTGAATACCATCTTCA
>JBGOWR010000172.1:0-2904 GCA_041478695.1 Thermoplasmata archaeon
CCTTCCGTGTTCAGTGCAACCTTTCCTCCGCAGGATGCGGCGGGAGCGATTCGATACTACATAGAAGCGCAAGATGAGTACGGGAACCGTGCCATCACCGCCGAGTATTCCATCCTGGTTCAGGACACGACAATACCTGCCGTATCCATAGTCTATCCCGAATCTGGATCCACGATATCGAACATGACAAACATAGAGACGATAGCCTCAGACAATTATGGCATCTACTCCGTAGAGTTCTTCGTGGACGATGTGTCAGTGCTCAACGACTCCATTGAACCGTACGTACTGGCGTTCAACCCTCAATCGGTGGTGGATGGGTACCATACTATCCGGGTCGTTGCATATGATCTGACCGGCCTATCCGAGCACGATGCAATTCAGATCGTGGTCCAGAACTTGGACGTCACTCCTCCGACAGTAAGAAGGGTGAGTCCAGCAAACGGTGCGGTGGACGTTGAACCAACAACGAGGATGCTGGTCGAATTCAGCGAGACAATGTACGTTTCCTCAACGGAGTCAGCAATGTCCTTGGAGACAAATGGGACTAGAATGGATCTGAATATCACGTGGCTCAATGAGACAACCCTTACCATGTCCCTTTCATCGGACCTAGATTATTCGTCGAGATACTGGCTCAACATCACAACAGATGCCATGGATTTCTCAGGAACCGCACTTCCACAGGACTGGTCATCGGTATTCGACACTGGGGAAGGTCCAGATATTGGTAGACCGACCGTCCTGTGGCACAGCCCATCAGAAGGAGAGATAGGAGTCTCTCCGAGCGCCACGATGTCCATTCTGTTCAGTGAGGCAATGAGCCAATCCTCTGTCGAGTCGGCCTTCTCGTTGGCAGTTGGCACTGAGAAGGTCTCTGGGGGATTCAAATGGTCTTTGGATTCGACATTGCTCGAGTTCCGTCCCTCCACTAACCTGTCCGACTCCACGGACTACGATATGTTCGTCTCATCGATGGCAGTCGATCTGGCAGGCAATGCAATCGATGCCGAATTGAGAGTTACCTTCACGACGAGACAAACTGAAGTGCTCTCAGGAGTGTCCGGAATCGTCACAGACGGGACCATGCCCATAGCTGGCGTAATGATAACGGACGGTTACAGAGTCGTGAATAGCACTCAGGATGGTAGGTTCGTATTTGCGAATGTGCCGGCGGGATCGTATTCCCTGAGCGCCTCGAAATGGAACTACTCCAGCTCTGAACTCGTCAAGATCACACTGGGGAAAGGTCAGGTAATCTCGGGACTTCAATTCACGTTGTCCACGACTCCGGGCGTTTCAACGATAACTGGGGTAGTGTTCAGTAGTAGCAACAATACGTTAGAAGGTGCCCTCGTCTCGATCAGAGCAACGGGAAATGTCGCCTTCACGGACGAAAATGGCAGGTTCATACTATCGGACGTCGTTCCCGGACGATACTCGCTGGAGGTATCCAAGCTATTCTACACTACCAGAACGATCGGAAACGTTGACGTCGCGCATGGAGAGGATTCAAAGATAGTCAGCATAGATCTCAGTATCAATCCAAACTCGGGATCGACCAGCGACATAGGCTCGGGCACGATAATCATAGGAGACTTCACGATACCGATCGCGGTCGGGGCGGGCGTGCTCGCGCTCGCAGGTGGTATGGTTATGAGGAAATCTTGGAGACCTGACAGAAAGGAAGCTCTACGCAAGGAGAGGATCCTTAGAGACATCTCAGGTCAGAATGGAGATGGCACAACTCTGGAAGGACTGGACGCTACGCCGAGAGTGAACAGGAATGCGGTCGCGGATCCTGACTTCAAGACGCTTGATTCTCTGCTGGATCTAGTGGTCTCAAACGAACCAATCCAAAAGAAGAAAGTCGTCAGCATTCTTGACCCAAAGGGCGACGAGGACTTCGTCAGAGGTCTCAAGGAACTCGAGAGACTGCGCTAGTTGCGAGACCACATCGGATTTCGATCTTGTGTTCCAGAGCTAGATATTCAATCTGGAAGTCTCTTCCGTCGTACATTCTTCAAGAAAGGATCAACATCAAGACAAAAGAGAACGACTCGATCGATCTGATCAGACCGCATAATGATGCACTGTGATACTTCTGAAAAATGTATCCCATCATCATGGCTATGACGAATACGAAAGCTATGACATAGAGAGAGCCCCAGAACACCATGAGACCTGCGTTCAGGGTGGCGCCTGCCAGCAAAGACACGTTAGGGCTGGTCACTTTCTCCAGATTGCGCTGCAATCCTCCTCGGAAGAGCATCTCTTCGAAGTAACCGAACATAGCAGCAATGGGTAAGAACCAGAAGGGGGGGTTATCCGTGAGAATAAAGAAGAAGTCCCGATCCAATATCAGATACTCACCAAGAGCTAGGACAACCGGGAGGATCAGCAGCAACACAAGAATGGTCATTCGCGGAAGACCGCCAGCCTTCTTGTCGACTGGTCGCTCCCGCCATAGCAAGATCGACCCAATTGATATGAGGGAGAAGACTGCGGAATTCTGATAGGGGTCGCCAATGGAAGGCAGGGTTATCGCCAAGACATTGACTGCCGCAATGATGGACAGGACCCCACCGACATTGGAGAACCTGTCTTCGAAAGGGAAAGAGGCGATGATCAGCGAGAATATGAGAGAGAATACAAGGAGCGCAAATCCAATGATCACAGTCCAAGTCTCTGGCCGAATGAAGTATGAGAAAATGCATGCATCCGCCGCAAGAATGATGACGAAGAATATGGAGATGTATGTGCGGAGCAATCTTGACCCTGGCCCAATGCCCTTCCCCTTCAAGCGTCGGTAGCGGACAGAAAGCCCTTCCTTCATTTCTTCACCCCACGAGCTCAACTATCTTGACAAGCAGCAGGGCGAGCGTGACTATCGCTACACAATAG
>JBGOWR010000190.1:0-2668 GCA_041478695.1 Thermoplasmata archaeon
CAGCTGAAATCTAGCTTGGACTGGCTTGATCGGAACCTGCACCTTGTGAGGAGGTTCGAGCATCGTGAGGAGTGGTCTCGAGAGAACATATACGAACCGTATGACGCGCCGGAATACGAGGGGAATGCAAGGGACAAGATGATCCAAAGGTTCATCATGGCCTTCGGCCCCGTTCCCATGTTCGCCATGACCGCGTACACCGGTCTCCCCCCCGACGAAGTGCGCGAGATCCTCGCCCAGCTGGATATTGTGGAAATATCGGTCGGGGAAGGAGGGATCCACATGTTCATCATGGCCGATGAGATCGAGAGGCTGCAGTCTCTCCCGGAGCATCAGAGAAAGATGCGGGTGCTCTCGTTGTTCGATCCTGAAGTCCAGCCGCTGCGGTCCGAGATTGCCTCGCGATACGGCGATAGGCTAGTCTATCCAATCATGTCCGACGGGATTCTTGTCGGCGCTGTGGAGAAGTGGAACATGAGCGGGTGCATCGAGGTTCGCGCGCTGGACCTCGAAGATCCATCTCTTCTACCTGATTCCCTGGCGGCTTTGGACGAATTGATGACTTTCTACAAGATGCTTGGCTACGACGTCCTAAGGATCAAGGAGATCCTAGGAAAAGGCGTGGACGAGATCGATGGGGCTTTGGAGAGCAAGCTCATTCGATCGGGATATCATCGCATCGGTTCCGCTCTCATAAAAGGCAAGTTCGTGCCGAACACCTACAGGCAGGAAGACCTGCTCAGGTATGTTCTATGGAGGCAGGCCGTTCCTGTAGACAGGAATTTCGAGAACATACTGGAGGGGGTCAGGAAGACTGGAGGTTTCCGATCCGATGCGGCCGCGCACCTCCGATGCAAGGTCAAAGTGCCTTTGAAGAAGCTATTCGAGCAAGGAACCTTGGTCCGGGTACAGGCCATACCCGAGTACCTCACTTACACTAATATCGAGAATGCCAGTCTCTATCGTAAGGCGAAGAGCGTCCTGATGAGCGAGGACATGAGTTCGCTGATCAGGATCCTTGAGGATCGAAGGAGCATATCAAGGAACGAGCTCTACACCCTCTCTCCGGTCGGCCACGTCGGGACCCACAAGGCGCTTCGCGACCTATACATGGGTGCGGCGGTCTATTTCGACAGCTCGAAGAACGTCCATCTGGTCCCCGAGTCCTCTATGACAACGAGAGAGGCTCGAATCGAACTGTTCAGACTTCTCTTCCGCAACTATGGCATTTTCTCCGCGGAGGAGATAGTCCGTTTCATCAAATTCCGAATCCCGATGAAGGAGGCGCGAGAGATTCTTGCAGACTTGGAGGCAGAGGGGTTCTTGGTCAAGGGATTCTTCCTCGAGAATGACGAGACCCTCCGCTGGATGCACAAAGAGGACCTCGACCGGGTCGGGACCGACTTCGACGACGGGTTCGTGCTGACCACCGACGACAACCTTCATTCTTATCTGCTTCCCTTGATCCGAGAGAGGTTCGGCTACAGCTCGGCGATTTTCAGGGGCAGTGAGATGATCGGTGCCTTCAAGGGCAGATCGAGAGGGAAGGATCTGTTCATCACGGAGTTCGTGGGAGACAGGGAGGCCAGGATCGCCCTGAAACAGCACATGAAAGCGATGGGTCTGACATTGAGGAAGATCGGAGAGCAGACAATCCCTGACTGGGAGGTCCAGGAATTCTACGAGAAGACCCACCCAGGGGAAACCTAGTTCACCTCTTTCTCTTGAGTATCAGCTCAGCCACCTTCTTACCAGAGAGCAGCATTCCTCCGAATATCGGCCCCATCCTCGGGGCGCCCAAGACAGCGTTACAGGCCATGCCAGTCACGTAGAGGTTCGGGAAGACCTCGACCGTGTTCTTTACGGTCATCCTTTCCCCGACCTCCGCCCACATGCTTCTTTCGCCCTCTATCTTGCCAGACGGAGTCCTGAGCTTTCCGGCCTTTGACTGGACGATCTTGCAGATCTCCGCAGCATGACCGGTGGCATCTATGACGTACTTCGATCTGATGGTCATAGGATCTACATGCAAACCAGCGACGTTCACCGCGCTCCAGTTTATGACAACACCAGTGACCTTCGAATCGCGGATCATCACGTCCTCAACCGTTACGGCATTGAATAGCCTAGCACCGGCGTCGATTGCGGACGCGATCAGCTTGGCGGAAGCCTCGACCGAGTCAGCGGTGTAGTACCCGTCGCCTTCGTCGGTGAGGTCGACCCCGATCTCCTTCAGGATCGACGTCGATTCCTCCTGGACGACGATCACGGGAAAGGTCATCCCGCCTCCCCACATCCCTCCACCTGGAGAAAGTCGCCTCTCGAAGATGACCACTCTCTTGCCGCCCTTCGCCAAGTATCTCGCTGCTGTCAAAGATGAAGGTCCAGCTCCTGCGATCACTACATCGACATCGATGTTCTCGAGGAACTCTCTTGAGAACCGCTCCACTATCTTCCTTGTCACTACGACTTCGTCGATCGGCATCAAATCGCCTCTAGAATGTTCTGAGAGGATAGGGTAATGATGGTTCCGACCAATAATCTATCGTCCTTACCTATCTTCATTCTTCCACATCCTTTTCGACCGTCTGTGTTCGAAGAATCGTCCAGGCGATCCCCCGTCAGAATGGGGAAAGCGAGAGGTCACCTCGGACTTCGCGGTACTCAG
>JBGOWR010000056.1:0-5483 GCA_041478695.1 Thermoplasmata archaeon
CGTTGACGGCTCCGTCAGGACCCTGACCGAGCAGAGCCTCGGAGGAGCATGCTTCCGAGCAAGGGTCGGAGGGTCCTGGGGATACGCGACGACGGTCCAGTTGGACAAGAAGACGCTTCTCGAGTCCTGCCTGCAGGCGGCCAAGAACGCCAGGCTAGGAGGGGCGTTAGGGGCCAGGATCCCCGACTCACCTTCGAGGAACAGACAGGTCAGGGCGGACGTCCGCGTTCATCCTGACGATGTCCCGATCGAGGAGAAGCTGGGATACGTTGTCGATCTCGACAAGGCCCAGAAGATCGATCCTCGGGTCGCGAATTCGAACTCGGACTACCGGGACGAGGTCAAAACGAACCTCTTGGTCAATTCCTTCGGTTCCTCTTTGAAGTGGGAGGAGGTAAGGACACGATTGATCGCGTTCACAATAGCCTCCGACGGCGGACGTCAGGAGATGTACTTCGAGATCGCCGATGGCACCAAGGGATTCGAACTGATGAAAGAGAACGACGTCACGGCGATGGGGAAGTTGTCCGGGGAAGAGGCGGTGAAGATGTTGGCGGCCAAGAAGCCACCTTCCGGATACATGACCTGCATCAGCGATCCGAAGAACACAGGGACTCTCGCGCACGAGGTCATAGGTCATGCGAGCGAGGCCGACGAGATCGTGCAAGAACGGTCTTTCCTCACCGGTGCTGTCGGCAAGAGAGTGGCTAGCGATCTGATCACGATGGTCGATGACGGGACGATCAAAGGCGCGTACGGGACGATACCTTTCGATGATGAGGGGACGCCGAGCTCGAGGACCGTCATAATCGAGAACGGGATCTACAAGGGATATCTTCAGAGCCTGGAGACAGCGGCGGACATGGGAGCGACGCCGACCGGCAACGGCAGGGCACAGGACTTCGGGAGGAGGATCTGGGTTCGCATGACGAACACTTTCTTCGATGCGGGCGACTGGACTCTCGAGGAGATGATCGAAGGCGTGAAATTCGGAGTCCTGGCGGACAAGTCGATAAGCGGAATGGAGGACCCGGTCGGAGGAGGCTTCGAAGCTAAGACGCTCAGAGGGTTCGTCATCGAGAACGGCGAGATCAAGGACATGATAAGGTCGTTCACGACGACGGGAAGCGCCCTTGAGATCCTGAAGACGACCGATGCCGTCGGGGACCATGTCCAGTTGGACGGGGGGATGTGCGGGAAAGGGATCGAGGATTTCGTGTGGGTGTCTGGCGGCGGTCCATACTGCAGGTCCAAGCTCGTCGTGGGAGGCGGTTGAATGGACCTCGATTCAATAATGAGCAGCGCCTACAGGGCCGCGACCAGGGAAGGACCAGATCAAGTCGAGATATACGGCGTCGCGACAAGAACGCTCAGCCTTTACGTCGACGATTCCGCGGTGAAGAACATCGAGGAGAAGATCGATCAGGGGCTGACCGTCAGGATCGCGGATGGGAAGAGGCTCGGTCAATCATCGGCCGCCTGCAGCACGTTGAAGGAGGCGGAGATGACCGCTCGGGCCGCGGTGAGGATGGCAAGGCTGTCCCCTGTCGACGAAATGTTCAAGCAGTTCCCGGCCGCAGGCGGGAAGGTTCGCGTCAGACCAAAGGTGTGGGACGAGAACGTCGCCCATCTCAGCGGGCAAGAGCTCGTGGACATCGCGAAGTTTATAGTCGACAGCTCGTTGGAAGGCGACAAGATCAAGGTGCCGAGGGGCATGATCCGGACAGCCAGTCTTGAATCCAAGGTCCGAAACTCCAATGGGATCGATGTGCGCCATGCTGGCACGATGATATATCTGAATTTCACGACGATGACCAATGGGGCAAAGCCGGGGGAAGGCGTCGAAAGCTTCTACTCTCCACACCTTTCCGGGCTCGATCCGACCGCGATCGGAAGATCGTTGAGAGAGAAGGCAATGGCATCATCGAAGACCGTGGCCTTCAAAGGTAAGAGGAAAGGTACGACCATCATAGGGCCAGACAATCTAGCGGACATGTTGATGTCCTCTGCAGGAGAGGCCTTGAGCGCCGAGAACGTTCATAGAAAAAGGAGCAGGTGGATAGGCAAGGTCGGAGAGGAGGTCACGTCTCGGTCGATCACTGTGAAGGACGACCCAAGCGACGGACGGGGGATGCTCTCCGCTAGCTACGATGACGAGGGCGTCGCGGCATCAAAGAAGACGCTGGTGGAGAAAGGGGTTCTGAAATCTTACCTGTACGACAGCTACAACGCCAGCCTAGATTCGATAGAACCTTCAGGGAACGGTCTGAGGAGACGTCCGGACGACGTGCAGGGCATCTACCTCGATCCGGTGGGAGTTTCGCCGATGAACATGGTAGTGACGCCTGGAAGAAAGAGCAAGGAGGAATTGATCGCTTCCGTGGATGACGGGGTATTGATCGACCGCGTCGCTCATCCAGAGGTGAACCCTATCACTGGTGCGTTCGGTCTCGAGGTCCGCTGCGGGTTCATCATCAAAGGGGGAGAGATGGTCAAGACGATCGACCGCGCTCTGCTGATAGGGAACATGTTCGATGCGCTGAGGAACGTGCATGATATTGCGAGCGACTCCACAGTGTTCAGGTCGTGCATCGTTCCGACGGTCAGCTTCGGTGGGATCGAACTGGTCGGGAGCGGCTGAGGGGTCAGGCCCGCTCGACGGTGAGCCTGCTCCTATCTCCTACTTTCTTCAGCCCGATCGCGTCCTCGACGATCCTTCCTACAGGCGTCACATCGCTGTATGCGACAGGTTTGTCGCCGTCGCTGACCGGCGTCGGTCCGAAGAAAAAGCAGAGCGCGCTGCCATCAGGCCAGAACGCGACTTCTCCGACTTCCATCACTCTCTTTCCGCGCTCCAGCGGCATCTTGACCGGTATCTCGAAGTATATCTCATCGCCCCAGCAGTTCGCATATGCCTCGATGGGCAGTGCATGCCAAATGGAGTCAGCGGTCTCGGTATCGTTCAACTCTATGATGAAATCCTGTTTGGGAGTCTTCAAACGCATTCTCGTCAAGATCGTCATCCCCCGATCGATGCCGAGACAATCGCCATACGGATATTTGAGGACTGCAGGGAATGTGAGAAGCCGAAAGGAGGAAATTGGCCGCCGGCGGCATCAAATCAATTCACTTCGCCGGCTTCTTCATCTCGAACAACGAGCGGATCTCTTTGCCGACGACTTCGATCTGGCTCTCCGACTCCTGCTTCTCGAGCTCCTTCATCTTCTTGAGGCCTTTCTTCCAGTCGGCCATCCATTCCTTGGAGAACTCGCCAGAGAGGATCTTGTCCAGCATCTTGTCCATCGCTTTCCTCGTGTCGTCCGTGATGATGTAGTCCCTCTGGGTCAGTCCACCGAACTCGGCTGTGTTGCTCACGTTCTTCCACATGTGGGCCATGCCACCAGACTGGATCAGGTCGACGATAAGCTTCAGTTCGTGAAGACACTCGAAATACGCCAGCTCGGGCTGGTATCCTCTCTTGACGAGCGTCTCGAATCCTGCAAGTATCAGAGCAGTTACGCCCCCACAGAGCACCGCCTGCTCACCGAACAGATCGGACGTCACCTCGTCGTGGAAGTTCGTCTCGATCACTCCGGCGCGAGTGGAACCTATGCCCTTCGCGATCGCGAGCACGATCTCCCTGGCGTGCCCGGTGTAGTCCTGTTCGACGGCGAACAGCGCCGGAACCCCGAACCCTTCGAGGTACATCTCCCTCTCCCTCTTGCCCGGGGATTTCGGTGCGACCATTATCACATCGACGTTCTTCGGCGGCTTCACGGTCCCGTAGGTTATCGCGAACCCGTGTGAGAAGTAGAGCGCGGCACCTTCCTTCAGGTTCGGTGCGACCTGCTCCTTGTAAATGCCTTCCTGGACCTCATCCGGCAGAAGGATCATGACGACATCGGCGCCCTTCACGGCCTTCGGGATCTCCGCGACCGCGACGCCTTCGCTCTTCGCAGCGTCCCAGGACTTCCCTTCTTTTCTCAGCCCGACGACGACGTCCATGCCGCTGTCCTTCAGGCATAGGGCCTGGGCCCTTCCTTGGCTACCGTAGCCGAGCACCGCTATCTTCTTTCCCTTCAGAACTCTGAGGTCCGCATCTGCATCGTGATAGATCTTGACCATGTTCTCACCTGCTACTCCGTGTCACTCTGCGACCGTAAGGTCGGTCCCATATAAACAATGTTCGTCGTTCCTCTTGGCCCTGTCCAAGTCCTTGCCATTCGGGCCCATGACGACGCGCTCGGAATCGGTCGAAGGGGACATGTCCCAATAGCAGTGATAGTCCTCCTTGAGATATTCCACCGACTCGACATCCTGAAGATTCTTCAGAGCATGGAGCAATTTACCGTTCAACACGGACTTCTTGATCCCGATGATGATCGTGACCTTGTCGTCTTCCTTGCCAAAGAACGCCTTGTCCACATCTACCTTCCTTCGCACGAGCTCCGCGAGAACCCTCGTGAGCACTCCCTGCGCGTCGTTGACGACGACTCGTATCACTTCCATTTGCATCGACCTCTCACCATGTCCGCTCCCTTCATCGGCGGGATCATCGGGAGCACGTCCTCTTCCGGGTCCACTATCACATCGACTATGAATGGTACGTCCGACTTCAGACCGGCCAGCAACGCGGGTCTGAGTTCCGAGGGATTCTCCACCCTCACCCCGTCCGCACCGAACGCCTGTGCGAGCTTGACGAAATCAGGGTTCTTGTTCAGCTCCGTCCCGCTGAATCTCCTGTTCCAGAAGAGCTTCTGCCATTGCCTGACCATTCCCAGCCAGCCGTTGTTCATCAGGCAGACCATGACAGGCAGATTCTCCGAGACCGCTGTCGCGAACTCCTGGAACACCATCTGGATGCTTCCATCTCCGGCTACGTCCACGACCTGTCTGTCAGGGAACGCGACCTTGACTCCAAGCGCTGCAGGGAAACCGAACCCCATCGTTCCGAATCCTCCCGAGGTTATGAACTGCCTCGGGTGCCTGACCTTCAAGAAGTGGGCGGCCCACATCTGGTTCTGCCCGACCTCGGTGGTTATGAACGCGTTGTCGGCCAGCACGGTCATGAGATCGTGTATGACCTTCTGCGGTTTGATCGGGTTGCCCGGGAGATCTATATCGCAATCGCAATTCTTGATATACGATCTGACTCTCTTGGACCACTCGCTCTCGCCCTTTGGCGAAGTGAGCCCCTCGATAATCATCCGGAGAGCCTTTTTCGCATCGCCCACGATCTTAACGAGGGAGTTCGAGGTCTTGCTGAGCTCTCCGGAATCGATGTCGACATGTATGATCCTCGTGTCGTCGCCCAGCACGTTCTGGTTGCCAGCGCTTCGGTCTGAGAATCTGGTGCCGACAGCAAGGACCAGATCGCACTCGGCGAAGGCCGTTCTCGCGCACTCCCGTCCGTGCATGCCTATCACTCCCAGGCAGAGGGGATGGTCCTCGGGCACAGCGCCCTTCCCCATTATGGTGGTCAC
>JBGOWR010000017.1:0-9661 GCA_041478695.1 Thermoplasmata archaeon
CTCTGCGACCGCTTCAAGTCCGAGGAGGTCGATCTGACGGATGGGGCCAAGATGTATGTGGACGAAGGTTGGATATTGATCCGACCATCCGGTACCGAGCCGATATTCCGAATCATATCCGAGGGCAAGACCAAGGACCACGCGCAGAAGTATGCCGATGATTTTGAGAGGCAGGTAAAGGAGATCATCGCAGATCTTATGAGCGGCTCGAAATAGAATCGCAAGATCAGTCTAGCGGTCGAATCGACGTCGTGGGATAGTAAAGTGACGATGTTGGTGACGTGTCATTAACGGGGCTCAGTGAGAATGTGCGTCGAAACGAGAGGCCTCGATCCTAGAACATTGCCTCTACTTTCGATTCTTCCAGACCACCGCGATCGCTTCTCTCATCATCCTTGCCGCCAAAGCGGCCGTGTTTCCCTCATCGTAAGGCGGAGATACTTCGGTAATGTCGAATCCGACCATTCGCTTGCCGAGCATGTTGATGCACTTCTTCACTTCCAAAGGTGTAAGGCCGAAAGGTTCTGGTGTCCCTGTGCCTGGAGCGAAAGCAGGATCGATGCCATCGATGTCCAAGGTCAGGAAGACTCTCTTTTTCTCCATCATTCTCGCGGCTCGGTGGAATGCTTTCTCCACCCCCTCCTCGTGGATCGTGAATGCATCGATGTAGTTGGGCATCTTATCGCCCCTCTCCTCCGTCGATATGGACCTCACTCCGAAAACCAGTACGTTCTCGATGCCGACGTGTTCCGAGATCCTCCTCGTCACGCACGCATGGCTGTATTTGACCCCTAGATATTCCGGACGGTAGTCTAGGTGTGCATCTATCGATATGACGCCGATGTCGTCGAAAGCCTCAACGACAGGAATGGTGGTGGTGTGCTCGCCTCCAACGAATACAGGGAACTTCCCAGCGTTCACTATTCTCTTTGCGATCTCTCTGACGACCTCGACCATTTCGTCTGGGGATCCGCACTCGTCCACGTTCCCGAGGTCGTTCATGGGGATGTCCGAAAGGTCCACGTCGTGCTCGAACAAATACGTCTCAAAATTGTAAGAGGCCTGCCGAATGGCGTTCGGAGCCATTCTCGCGCCGGCTCTAAACGAAGCGGTCCGATCGAAAGGAACACCGCAAATAACAAACTGCGCGTCATCGAAGGACGCATTGGCATCAGCAAAACAGATGCCTGGAAGAACCATGTTCATACCCTGGTTATCTTCCGTCTTCCCATCGCAATGAGGTAAAGGACCTCTTCACCCGGGTGAAGCTGCCCCTTCAGATCCTCAGGGATGCGAAGCTGGAAGTTCTCGTATGTGTCCATGTCCATCAGCTGGACCTCATCGCCCGCTAGAGCAAGAATCTGCGCCTTCCTCTTATCAATGAGGGGGATCTGGATTCTGTGTTTCACTGGGTGTACTATGCTCCGCTTCTGCTCGTCGAAAATGCCCACCGCGTCTATCCTGGCCTTTGCTTCTCCATGCTTCCCGGGCTTTGATGTGGTAATCGAGATTATCTTGCAGGGCTCCTCATCGATAAGGAGGTAGCGTCCTTCCTTCAGCTCTCTGACCTCGGCCTGCGTCCATGACATATGTATCAGCATGGGAAATGAGCGTTCGCTTAAATAGTTTGCTCATTGTCTCCGTCTTCTCTCGGGACGTCTGGGAGGCTCGGGATACTTCTCCTTGATTTCCTCGACGCGCTTCACCAGACCATTCAGCAGCTTGTCTCCGATGAAATCTCCTTGCCAGTGATCGATCTTCGCCGCGATGGAGGCTTTCGAGGCGACCACGCGTGCGATCTTCCCTCGCATCCAGTATGGCGCCCGATGTATGGAGGGGTGCAGGAAGATGATCCCGTGCTTCGGAGGTCTCTTGCCGCTCCTAAGGTGCAGGAACATCGCCTTCTCCGCCCCTAGCAGTTGGACCGTGCTTGAAGGCAGCTGCGAAAGTCGCTTCAGACTGCCGGCGAGCGAGATTAACCTCGCGCCTAGCGTCGCGCCCACAAGCGTCGTTAGGTTCGGCGCAACCTGCATCATTCTATCCTCGACATATCTCTCTAGGTCCTCTTTCGTCCGGTACGCATATGAGAGTGATGTCGCAAACTTCTTCAGGATATCGATGTCCTCTGGCAGGAGTTCCGCCCCGACCGATTCGATCTCCACGTCGAGGTCCTGGAGGATAGTGGACCTGTCGCCATTCTTCGAAATCGCCAGCGCGTACTTCTCGTCCTTGACGTAGTCGCTCAACTCAGGGAAGTGCAGTCCATACCACTCGTGCAACCTCTCATTCATGATATTGATCGTCTCGATCATGTCATCTTCTGCCCTGATTGCCTGGGCTGCGCATTTGTCGGGCCTGAGTGGCTCTCTCGTGCGGACTTTCCCTAGCTCGACCATCGACTTGTGCATCAGGTCGGCGTCAAAGGAGTAGTCCTCAGGCCTTATGAACGAGGAATCAAAGACGACGGGTTTTCCCAACTTCGAGAGTCTGGAGTCGGCGACCTTCATCCTCTTCTGTGCCAGTTGCAGCTCCTCGGGAAGTATCTCTCCTTTTTGTATCGCAGCGAGCTTCTGCGCTATTGATTTTGGGCTCTTTTCGAAAAGAACGTGCTTCTTGATCTTCTGTTCGTCGCAAAGGAAGACTCCGAACCACTTCGTTACGAGAATCATCGGATGTAGATGTGGAAGCGTCTTATTGTTTTTGTCGACCGATCGAGGTCAGTATCCTTGTCATCTCTCTCTTGGTCAGCTCCTCGGCCCCCCCAAGACCAGCTGAGATCACCTGCAGGGCGGCGGCGAACTCGAGCGTTTCCATTCTGTGATATGCTTCGGGAAGGTCCTTCCCCACCGTGATCGCTCCATGCCTTTCAAGAAGGAATGCATTCGCATCCCCCATCGATTCGGCGAGTCTTTTCGCCAACCTATCGGTTCCAGGGGTCTCATAGGGAACAAGCGGGACCGCCCCGAGGACCAACACCCCTTCCGGCGTCAGTCCGGTCCTCAATGGGATCCCAGCTACAGCTAGAACTGTACAATACAGGGGATGCGTGTGGATCACCGCTCCGACGTCCTTCCTGTGCTTGTAGAAAGTCGTGTGAAAGGGGACTTCTATCGATGGTCTTCCGGCTCCGGTGGTCTTCCCCTCCGAGATGGAGATTCTGACCAGGTCCTTTTCGATCAGAAATCCCTTGCAGGCACCAGATGGGGTGATCAGCAGATCGTCATGGTCAATCCTCACGCTCAGGTTCCCGGCCGTCCCGAAGGTCAGTCCTCTGTCGTAAACGAGCCTGCCATATTCCACCAGTTCTTTCCTGGCGGTCTTCTCAGTCACCAGGACGATCACCTCTCATCTTGATGATGTCTCTCGGAGACAGAACGCCGATCTCCGTTATGAATCCCTTGACGTACTTGCTGGGTGTGACGTCGAACGCTGGATTCAGGGCCGACGATCCCATCGGAGCGATCCTCTTACCCTCCACATCGGTGACCTCCCCCTCGCTCCTGTTCTCAATCGGTATCTTATCCCCAGAGTCTATCGAGAAATCGAAGGTAGAAATCGGGGCAGCGACATAGAACGGGATCCCCAGCTCCCTCGCTACCACTGCCTTCTCGAAAGTCCCTATCTTGTTCGCAAAATCCCCACTCGAGGCGATCCTGTCAGCCCCGACGATGATGATGTCCACATCCTTCTTCATGAAGTGCCCCGATGCCCCATCCGCAATGATCGCATGCGGTATGCCTTCGTTGGCAAGCTCCCAGGCCGTGAGTCTCATGCCCTGCAATCTAGGTCTGGTCTCAGAAACGAACACGAAGATATTCTTTCTTGCATACCATGCCATCCTGATTGGGGCGAGGGCGGTACCGACATCAACCGTCGCGAGCGCACCAGCATTGCAGTGTGTCATCACACTGAATCCGTCATCCACTAGGGGAGCGCCATTCTCTCCGATCATCGTACAACGCTGCACTATGTCGTCTGCGTAACGGTTCGCTTCATTGACTGGGTCGCATCCGGAATCGATCGATTTCAGCATGTGGTCGACCGCATAGAAGAGATCGTTCGCTGTCGGTCTCGCTGCCTTAAGAATGGTCGCAGCTTCGTTAGTGTTCATCTTACTGAGGGTCGCTAGAGCCATGCCATATGCTGCAGCAGCACCTATCGATGGCGCACCGCGAACGGTCATGTTCTTGATCGCATCTGCAACATCCTTGCTGTGGCCAAACTCGACGATCTCGAAACGTTGAGGGAGAACGCGCTGGTCGATCATTCTGACCTTCTCGCCTTCGAACCATACAGCCCTGAACTCCGCGACTCCATCCTTGAGAACGACCCTCAAATTCTCACGCCGAGGAGATGCAATTCGCAACTAGAAAAACATTGGTTTCACTGGAGATCCGCCTCACTGAGGATGGATTGACTTGATGGATGTACCATCCAGGCTATCCTTTAATATTAGTGACGCGGCTCCTAACCCGAAGGATGGTCCAAATGGATGAAACCTTTTCCTTTGAGGTCTACTCGACCGCTTCTGGGTTGAAGCAGATCTCGAATCCAATAAGAAAAAAGATTCTGAGCGAGCTCAAGAAAAGAGAGCTGAGCCTCAGCGAGATCGCGGTCTTGGTTGGGAAGGCCCAATCCACCCTCTCTAGCCACCTGGATGAACTAACCAGGGATGGCTTGATCGCGTCTCGTGGTGATCCCGAAGACAATCGCAGGAAGATATTCTACTTGATTTCCAAGCCGATAGGCAGCTCTGTAGTTCCAAGGGACGACCTCAGGGAGGTAGTCGGAACGACGATAGCTGGGTCTATCGGAACACCAAGCTCGTTTCTGAAGGGTGTGATAAGGTCTATCATCATCGGAATCCAGGCAGTCGGTTTCAGAATGGATCCGGTGTTGACCGAGATTGGAAGGATGATCGGTCTTGAGATCGCCAAGAGGATGAAGTCTGACGACATCGAAGGGCTGATCAAAGAAATCGAGACATTCTATGAGGAGAACGAGCTAGGCGAGGTGTGCGTCTACTCAGTGACACCACTTAGCCTCATAATACGGGACGAGTACAACTGTCACAAGGTCCCAGAAGCTGGCAAGACTTTGTGCATGATAAATGAGGGGATTCTGAGCGCTATATTCGAGAGCAAGATAGGTACGGCTTTGAGGGTCAGGACAAGCACCGAGTGCCTGGCAGACGGGTTCAATCACTGCAGGGTGTACATAGAGCCAGTGCCAAGGCCAACTTGAGAGAAATCGGACTGGTCCTACTGCGATCTCGAAGGAGGATACGAAAGAGACAAAATCCCGTTCTAAGGAGTGTACTTGAACGGATGCCGCACAGATTCCTTCTGGTAGTCGATTTCCTCAAGGGTCGGCCTACCTTCGATGGCCTTTCTGATGGCGTATCTTGCCGCCTTGTAGTTGTTGACCTTGACCCTATGTCTGTTCGCGGCTGCGGGATGGACGAACACGTTAGCGATCAACACCACGTCGTTCAACATCTCCTTCGGTAAGAAGCCGTCCTCCACGCTAGCATCGATCGCCCACTTCAGACCAGCCACAGCGTAAACGTATAGCAGTTCCTCCTGCTTCTTCGTCCTCGTCGTGATCGTGGGCACGAGCAGAGTCTTTGGCGCATCGTGCACGATGCGCATCTTTCCCGCACCTGCATCTGCCTTCAAGGCCCTCTCTATGGCCGTGTCGACAGGTCCTCCCTTCACTCCTATGAGCAGGTCGGTATGTGCGGTCTCGTGATATGGCGGTCCGGCGTAACCTTCTCCGACCTTCAATGAGAAGTTCTCAACGAAGCTCGGCGTCTGAGGAGTCGCCGGGACCTTCGTGTGTATTCTCTTGTGCCCGAGATCGTACGTTATGTCTCTTGGCTTGATCTTCCCCAGCACCTCGAGCTCTATCCTGAGCTCTTCTCTGTCCTCATGTCTGAAGGCGTCCCCCGGCATCGTCGGCCTTCGGGACTGACCGACATCGAATCCCATCATCCACAGTCCTTCCTTTACCGACTGGTTCCCACTTGTCCTTGCGACGATCCTCACGAGCTTCTGGATCTTCTGCTGCAGCTGCCTTGCCTGCTCCATCTCTCCCTTCTGGACATGATGGTATATCCTCTGCCATATTTCCGGGATCAGGTTGGCGCTAGCTAAGATCAGACCATCAGCTCCGCTCAGCAGCGCTGCGGTCGCTACTTCATCGTACCCGCAGAGTATGCCTATCTTGGTCCTGATCTTCTCAAATAACGCCGTCATGTACGGCATGTCGCCGCTCGAGTCCTTGACGGCTATGACATTGTCAAGCTGGGCGAGCCCTTCGGTCGTCCACCATTGCTGGTGCACCCCGGCACATTGAGGGATGTTGTATAGAATGATCGGCAAGCCTACGCCGTTGACGGCGTCGAAGTGCTCGTATATCTCCTTCCAGGTCGGGTTGAAATAGTATGGAGTGACAACCAATGCAGCTTTCGCCCCTAGGTCCTTTGCTCTTCTTGTAAGGTCAACGGTGCCCCTCGTGCTGCTTGCGCCAGTGCCCGCTATGACCGGCACCCTTCCCGCTACCTGGTCGATCACGATCTCAAGCGATCTCATTCTCTCTTCGTCGGTCAAGTAGACGAACTCGCCCGTCGTACCCGCCACAACGAATCCATTGACGTCCTTGATCTGATACTCGATGAGCTTCCTGAGCGTGTCCTCGTCCATCGATTCGTCCTTCTTGAACGGGGTCACTATTGCAGGGTATACTCCCTTGAGCCAGTCAACTCTAGGCATCTAAGACACCCCCTTTCTGAACGCCATGTCGATCGCATCCATCGTGGCCCGATAGAAGTTCTTGTACAGGATCGCCCTATCAAGCGCGTTCGGGTGAACGAATGCTTTCGTCAGCATGACGTGCGTGTCGACTATCGAGGCCGGGACAATACCCGCCTGGACCTTGTCTGCGATGGCCTTAGCGATGCCGGCCTGAGCCGGACCATACATGATGTTCGCCTGTCTCAGGTTCTTTAGTTCAACAGTGGGCACGATGAGGCAGCAGGGCTTTGCGGCGAGATTCGGCTCGAGAACGCTCGGAAGCGCCTCGTAACCTCTTCTGAGATAGACCAGCTGACTCGCGAACGACAACCCCACCGGCCCATTCTTCGGCCCGGCGACCAGGTCTATGGTCACCTTGTCCAGGCCAGCCCCAGCGGACGAGCTACCGACAAGTATTCTCTGAGCGTGGATCTCGTCCGGGGTTATTCCGATGTCCTCGAATCTCTTTTCGATCGGCTTTTCTGGGAGCTCGAACGTCGGCTCGGAGGGTGGCACTTTTCCAATCTTCTCAAGCTCGAGTCTGATCTCCTCCCTGTCCTCGTGGAGTATCACACCGCCTTCCTTCAAGGGAGCGCGGGCCTTTCCCATGTCTATGCCCATGTACTTCAGTGCGATTTTCACAGGAACGGGTCCTCCGTACCTGCAGAAGATCCTTGAGAGCTTCTGGACCGTCAGCTGATGTTTCCTTGCCGCTTCCGTGTCCTTGTCCTGAACGGCTTTGAACACCTTCTGCCATACGTCGGGATAGACCTGAGCGCTCGCCAGGATCATGCCGCTGCATCCACCCGCCAGGGATGGGAGCACGACCTCGTCGTGTCCAACGACCACATCGATCTTCCCTTCGACTTTCTCGAGGACCTCCATCGTATATGTTAGATCTCCAGAGGAGTCCTTCAGCGCTACAATATTGTCGATGTCCACCAGATCCTCAATCACCCTCCGTGGGAGGTAGCCTCCGACGGTCTGAGGAATGTTATACATCACGATTGGCAAATCTGTGGATCTCGAGAGTTGGTAGAAGTGTTCGAATATGCCTTTGTCAGAAGGGTGCAAGAAGTAAGGAGTTACTACGATGACAGCGTCTGCACCCGCATCCTGCGCATATTTCGTCAACTCTATAACGTTCCTAGTGCAGGGATCTCCTGTGCCGGCTATCACTGGCTTCTTCCCATTTGCTTCGTCGATGCAGATGTCGAAGATCCGCTTCCTCTCTTCGAAGGTGAGGTATTCGAACTCTCCGGTCGTACCGCATGGGACGAATCCTTCCACGTGATCGAAAACATTTCTTATCAGCGAGCGAAAAGCCTCCTCGTTGATCTCCTCGTTCTTGTCGAACGGAGTCACGAGAGCCGGGTAGACACCCTTCAGTCTGAAGCTCTTGGTCATAGGCTCAACCTGAATCCCGATAGCAATGGCCTTATATTAAGCAAACTGAGTGGAATCGAGATAGGAAAAGGCCATCACCCAGCCATTCTCATTGTTGTTAGTCCGTTGCCGCGGAACGTATGTCAATACTGTTTGACAGATAGCCCTGAATAATGCCCATACGTTCTTATACTCAAAAGTTTTCCTGTCATCAACTAAATGTGATCCGTTCGCTGGTGTCCTAACGTACCCATCGGGAAAGTCAGGCTAACTGGAGAAAGGCGCTCTATTTAGGCAACCCAAATGGAGGTGAGTAGAAGAATGTACGACAGGGCACCGAGAGAAATGCACAAGGCCGTCTGCGCTGATTGCAGCAAGGAATGCGAAGTTCCTTTCAAGCCGACCGAGGGCAGACCAGTCTATTGCCGCGATTGCTATGAGAAGCACCGCCCAGCAAGGCGAAGCCGATACTAAGCTACTTGTGCATTAAAGTGCACGAGTAATCTTTTCTTTATTCCATTTTTTTGATTTGTTCTTCTGTTTGAATATCTCATTGATACGAGATTGAACCTGACCGAATCCCTTTGTCCAAGATCTTTCTCATCTAATCCAGATCCTGAAGCACAAATCGATTCAGGAGTAAAGGGCCGTCTATGAGGCGGATCTAAGATCCAGGCTTGTATCATGACCGACATTGGTCACTCCTCCAAGGATGGAAGCATTAAGGATGCGGTCTTCTCATTCACTGATTGAGGTCGGGGCTGATGAAATGGGTGACCCGCGAACGGGTAAAGGTCGACAGAGTCGCCTGTCCATGGCTGATCGAGAAGTTCGTAGATAAGCACGCGGAGTTCCTTTTCGTGCCGGCCGATAAGGTGACCGAGATAGCGAGAAAGGAAGATGCCATCCCATTCGACGTCGAGGGCGTCGAACTCGGCCATCATGGCAGGGAATGCAGTTTCGATGCCTTCATCATGAGGTACGGATTGAGAAACGATCCTGCCCTAGTGCTCTTGGCCAAGATCGTCAACGGTGCGGACACGGACAATACGCTGCACTCGCAGCCGGAGAGCGCAGGTCTGAATGCACTAGCAGAGGGGTTCAGGTATCTCGGTCTGAAGAACGACCACGAGATACTGACGGCAGAGTTCGTCTTGTACGACGCATTATATGCTTATTGCCTGGAAATGGTTCGACAAGGGAAGACCGATGGCGCGTTCAAATGAATGATTGGCTCGACTCGTCCAGAACCCTTCAGAGGTGAAGGATGGTCATGAACGTGAAGCAGCGTGAGAAGAGAGAACGGCTGAATCTGAGCAGAGACGGAACGCTGCTTTTCATGACCAGGATCGTGCGTCTCTTCGCGTATGGTTTCCTTTCGATCGTCCTAGTCTTGTACCTTGAGCAGATAGGATTGAACGGATATCAGGTAGGGCTTCTTCTGGCCCTGACTCTGGTCGGCGACACTGTCATCTCTCTGC
>JBGOWR010000031.1:0-7782 GCA_041478695.1 Thermoplasmata archaeon
ACAGCGCGGCGTGGACCCGATGGAGTGCGTTGCTATGGGTGCCGCGATCCAGGGGGCCGTGCTGTCTGGAGAGGTCAAGGATGTTCTTTTGCTGGACGTGACTCCTCTGTCGCTCGGGATCGAGACCCTAGGGGGCATCGCTACTCGTCTGATCGAGAGGAACACCACGATCCCTACAAGAAAGAGCCAGATTTTCACCACCGCTGCGGACAATCAAACGAGCGTTGAGATACACGTCGTCCAGGGCGAGAGGGAGATGGCAACATACAACACATCTCTCGGTAGGTTCCACCTCATGGGAATCCCTCCATCTCCGAGGGGCATCCCTCAGATCGAGGTCACCTTCGATATCGATGCGAACGGCATAACGAACGTATCTGCGAAGGACCTAGGCACTGGGAAGGAGCAGAGGATCACCATCACGGCAAGCACGAAGCTCTCCAAGGATGAGATTGGGAAAATGGTCGCTGAGTCTGAGAAGTTCGCCGAGGCCGATAAGAAGCAGAAGGAGAAAATCGAGCTTGTGAACCAGGCGGACACACTGATATACACCAGCGAGAAGACTGTCAATGAGCTTGGCGACAAGGTGACCAGCGAAGAGAAGGAGAGAATAGCCAAGGCCGTAGAAGAGCTCCGGAGCGTCATCGGCAGCGATGACACGTCTGCGATCAAGGCGAAGACGGACGTCCTGATGAAGGAGATGTACCAGATTTCGTCGAGGATCTATCAGGCAGGTGCATCCCAGCAGAAGAGCGAGGAACAGCAGGACAGTAAGCCCAGCGGCGAAAGCGGCAAGGACGATGGAAAAGGATACATGGACGCCGATTTTCGGATAGTCGACGACAAGTGAACGAACTTCTGGATGACCTCGAATGACCAAGAGGGACTACTACGAAGTGCTGGGCGTTGGAAGGAACGCCTCAGTGGAAGAGCTAAAGAAGGCTTACCGCCAGCTCGCGAGGCAATATCATCCGGATGTCTCGAAGCTGGACCGAAAGGCCGCGGAGGAGAAATTCAAGGAGATGTCCGAGGCCTACGAGGTACTTGCTGACGCCGACAAACGAAAGCTCTACGATTCATACGGTCACTCAGGCGTGAGCGGACAGTTCAGAGAGGGTACCTTCAACTGGGGAGACTTCAGCCACTTCGGGGACATTCGCGATATATTCTCCGACCTCGGCGCCTATGACGTCGGAGGAACTGGATTCGGAGGCAGCATATTCGATCTGATGTTTGGACGAGGGAACGGGACCTCACCGAACTATCGGAAGAGGAAGGGTCAGTCTCTCAGGTACGACACCGAGATCACCCTCGAAGAGGCGGCCTCCGGCGTCTCGAAGGAGATATCGATCCCTCACTCGGTCAAGTGCGAAACCTGCAATGGAACTGGCTCGAAGGATGGAAAGGTGACAACTTGTCCCTCTTGCGGCGGAAAAGGACAGATCAGCCGGGCCGAACGGAAAGGATATAGCCAGTATGTCTCCATAACCACCTGCCCGAAGTGTAGGGGTGCAGGAAGAGTCGTGAGTGAGCCATGTTCCGTATGCAAAGGGAGTGGAACTAACCTCAAGACCTCAAGGATCAGTATCGACATTCCCAAGGGAATCGAAGATGGGATGAACCTCAGGGTCCCTGGGGCTGGAGAGGCCGATACTGGTGGCGGATCCTCTGGAGATCTGTTCGTGGTAGTTCACGTCAAAGAGCACGAGCTGTTCAAGCGGGACGGACCGGACATATGGATAGATTGGTCGATAGGCTTCGCCCAGGCAGCGCTGGGGGATGAAGTGGAGATCCCCACATTGAAGGGAAAGGCAAGGCTTAAGATACCTGCTGGGACTCAGGGCGACGCAATATTCAGGTTGAAAAGGAGTGGCATCGAGCATGTGGACGGGAGGGGGGCTGGAGACCAATATGTCCGCGTGAAGATAATCGTACCTGAGAAGCTCAGCCAGGAGCAGAAGGACTTGCTGAAGCGTTTTGAGGAGTTGGAAACAGGACCAAGGGGGAAGTTGTCACGATTCAAGAGGGGGCGCTCCTCCTGACGTCTCCATCCCATATTTCAAATCGTTTTCGAAAAGCATAATCCATAGGACGACATGTCGCCTTAGATATCACTCGATCGGATGACGACCATGCGTCTCACGACAACCTCTTTCAAGGGTTACGACAGGAGAGTATGGATACTCTTCGTAGGAAGAATGGTAGGGGCAGCTGGGTTCTCGGTCGTGATGCCATTCCTTGCGATCTACCTTCACGATAAGATAGGAGTCCCGATGTCGTATGTCGGCCTGATATTCCTCGCTTCCTCTGCGACCGGTGCTGTCGGGCAGGTTCTCGGTGGAGAGATAGCCGACAAGTTCGGTCGAAAGAACGTGATGGCGCTTGCACAAGGAACGCGTGCCATGATATTCGTCATAATAAGCGTCGTGATAGCAACCCAGATGGACTTCATTCTGATCGCGGTTCTGATCATTTGCAGCTCTCTCGTCGGCAACATCTTCGAACCCGCCTCGAACGCGATGATCGCCGACGTCGTCGGTCCGGGGAAGAGGTTGGAGGCATATAGTCTTCTCAGGATCGGTGTGAACATCGGTTGGGCACTCGGTCCCTTGGTGGGAGGGTTCCTGGCCGCCGTCTCCTACTCCTCACTCTTCCTACTCACCGCAGTGACAAGTGGGACCGTTGCGCTCATAATGACCCTGGCGGTGGAGGAGTCGATGCGCAAGGGAGGTCCAAGAGAGGGGTTCAGTTTCAGGGATCTTGGGAGGATCAGGCGGAACAAGCGGTTCGTCTTCTTCTGTGCCATGTCCTTCCTGCTCTTCATAGTGGTCGCCCAGATGTCGACCACGTACTCTGTGTTCTCCAACGATGTCGTGGGCGTATCTGAGATCGAGATAGGTTATCTTTACACCATCAATGGAGCCCTTGTAGTCTTCCTTCAACTCCCGATGACCAGATACCTCACGAAGTTCAGGATGTCCTCGGTCATAGCTTCAGGCGCCGTCGTCTACGCCGCTGGCTATTTCCTGGTCGCCTTCGCACAGGACTTCATGTTCCTGGCATTCTGCATGTTCGTAATCACGATGGGCGAGAACATCACCTCGCCTTCCTCCATGAATCTCGTCGCCAACATGTCTCCGGAGAAGGAACGAGGAAGGTACATGGGCGTCTTCGGTCTATCCACTTCGTTTGGATACTCCCTTGCCCCGTTCATCGGAGGTGTCCTGCTCGACATTACGGTTGGAATGCCCATTCTACTCTGGGGGATAGTCGCCTCATTTGGCATCGCAAGCGCACTTGGATTTCTGCAAATGGGGCGGAGCCTGCCTGGGGAATTGGACCGTGTCAATGCGATTGTCTCTGAAGATGAGGAGGGCAAAAGCTAAGGTATCCAGCTCTCATCAGATAAGTCCGAATGAAGATCATCGGCATAATGACCGACAATTTCAGGTTCTTCTATGATCTGGTCCAGGCTCTCAAGGAGAGAGGAGAGCGCTTCATCTCGCTTGACTTTGACGACCATGTCCCCTCCAATGTCGGTGTGATAATCACTACGGAGGCGGAGAAGTCCAAGGTGCGCCTTCATTCAGTGGTCGCCCACGACAGGCCGGATTTCGCTATCGACGTCGCCAATGCTGTGCTGAAGGGAGGAAAGGACCTCGAGAGCTTGACCATCGGCATAGACCCCGGCAGCAGACCTGGAGTGGCCGTCCTAGGGGATGGAAAGGTCTTGTTCACCGATGTAGTCCAATCTCCCGAACAGGTCGCGGACGCCGTCGACCACATTCTTGCCTGTTACTCTCATTCTCTTTCTGTCGTCCGTATTGGTCATGGAGACCGGACCAATCGCAATCGGACAATCAAAGCTGTGTGGGGTCGGGTGGATTGGATCGAGGTCGTCGATGAGACTAGCACTACGACGAGGAGCGAGTTGCCTGATGTCGACGCGGCTTTGCGCATCGCTACCACTCAGGGCCACAGACTATACACACTGCCAGAGATCAATCCGACCCCTGGGGAGATCAGGGACATCCAGAGACTTAGCAGGATCGAGAGCAAGGGGCGGATCACGATATCGTTCGACCTGGCAAGGGCTGTCGCAAAGGGAGAAGTGACGCTAGACGATGCGATTCGAGCCCAAGAGGGGAAGCTCAGACGTTGACCCTTGAGAATGAGGGGATCTTCGCCAGAAGCATCCCTTCGATCGACACAGAATCGACCCTTCTCGAAAAGTCAGCGGCACCATCGAGCTTCGCCTCGTTCTCCGCATGAATCGTGAACAGCGTCTCGCCCAGTTCCACCTGATGTCCCCTTTTCTTGTTCAGCAGGATGCCTGCACCTTTGTCCTTTGGAGCACCTGCAAGTCTGGCGATCCGAACCAGGTCTTTGTTGTTGATCCCCGAGACGTAACCCGCCTTCCTTGCCGTCACATCGAACTTGAACTTTCCAACATCGATGTCGGTGGACCTTATGTCAGACTTGCCACCTTGTGCGGCGACGATCTCCCGGAATTTCTTCAACGCCTTTCCAGACTCGAGGATCTCCTTTGCCCTCTCGACCCCGTTGCTCATTCCGCCAAGCTCGAGCAACATTCCCGCTAGGCCCAAAGACTTCTCTATTACGCTTCCAGGATGCTTCTCTCCCTCAAGGATGCTGATGGCTTCCCTGGCCTCCAATGCTGGTCCAATCGCCCTACCGACCGGCTGGCCTCCGTACGTGACAGCACATTCCACCTTTATCCCAAGAGCATCTCCTAGATCAATGAAATCCCGTGCATATGTTCGAGCTTCGTCCATATTCTTGACCTTCGTCCCTTCGCCCATCGGGATGTCTATGACCACATAGTCGGCACCGGCCGCTTTCTTCTTGGACATGACTGACGCCAGCAGCTGGGCGTGGGGATCGATGCCAAGGGGATACTCCACTCTTATCACGAGGTCGTCCGCCGGTGCGAGGTTCATCGACCCTCCCCAGGCCAGGATCCCTCCCACCTTCTCTGCGATTCTCTTCAGCTCGGATGCCTCGAAGTCCACTGGTGCGAACACCTCTACTATGTCGGCCGTGCCTCCAGCGCTGCTGATAGCCCTGGAAGAGGTCTTCGGTATCAGGAATCCTGCCGCAGCGACGATCGGGACAACGATGAGCGTCACTTTGTTCCCAGGAACGCCTCCTACGCTGTGGAAGTCAAAAACGGGGGAACGATCGAACTCGATTGTGTCGCCGCTCTCGACCATCGCCACTGTGAGGTCCACGGTCTCTCGCAGGTTCATTCCGTTTATGTGGAGCGCCGTCACATATGCGGCCATCTCTATGTTCGAGAGGTTCCTTGCAGCTATGTCCCCGACAAGCAATCTGATCTCTTCGGTGGAGAGTTCCAATCCATCCATTTTCTTTCTTATGTAGTCCACGGACTCGGGCCTACCAGTACACATTACTTCGACCTCTTCTCCGGACTCGGCGTGAAGGGTCGCGAACGTTTTCCCGAGTACGCCAATCTCACCTGGGTTCACGACCGTGTCCGTCGTGTGGACTATCGCCGTGATGGTGTCTTTCTTCTCATGTTTTATCTTCACTCTGTCCTGCTCTCTGACCCCGAGCTCCATGCAGTCCTCCTCGTTCAGAACGGCGGTCAACTCCCCCGTATCCATGTCGATGTATCTTGCCTTAAGCCTCATTGTGATCCCCACCTCTGTAGGGCGATATCCAGCTCCTTGTGGTCTCTCGCATAGATGCTCAGAGGAATACCTTGAAAGGTCGCATCAACCGCCTGCGCCATCGCCGCCGCGCCGGCACGAACACCGTTCGGATGTCCCGCGACCCCTCCTCCTGCTTGGATCTGAATGTCGTTCCCTGCGATTTCGATCAGCTTGGCGACAAGGCTAGGATGGACCCCGCCAGAGCAGACTGATAACATTGGGAGATAGCCGACTTCTCTCTCCACGCACACCTTCTGTGTTTCAAGGTCTTCCCGTGGGTTCCCCATCATCTTTCCGACCCCAAAGGTGCCCACGTGCAGCGCGTCGCCCCCACACATCCTGATGAGCTTCGCCAAGGGGCGCATCGCGATTCCATGGTCTTTGTTCCTGGTAATCGCTGCGTGCATCGTTCTGTGAACATGTATCGGCACTTTTATAGACGGGTCTTCCGCCAGGGTCTGGACCGCAGCAAATCCACAAGTGAGCACATCGACCATTATCTCTGTCGCTCCAAGCCTCTGTGCTCTGTCCGCCACCTCCAGTATCTTGTCTCCCCGCGTTGACACATTGATCGCATGAATCATGATGTGGTTCGACTCGCTCTTGACCCGATCGAGCGCCTCCGCGATAGCGACGACTCTATCTTCTAAGGGGCAGAACCTCTGATTCACAAGGGTCTCGTCGTCCTTGCCATTCGTAAGTCCACCCATACCGGCCTCGTAAATGTATTCCGCCGTCTCTTTCGGAGACAGACCTATCTTCGGCTTCACAATGGTTCCTACAAGAGGTTTCTCAGGTCTCTTGAGAATCGACCTCATTCCTTCTATGCCGAACTTCGGGCCCTTGAACGCATCAAGCATTGAACGAGGGAATGCGACGTCTTCGAGCCGCACGCCTTTCAGGATATCGAGTCCAAAGAGATTGCCTGCGATGACGCTTAGAATCTGCGGAACGCCCCCGACCCTGAGACTGAAGTCATCCACCGGAAACGCGACAGTCACCATGTTCCGCTTGATTTCGATGACCCTCCCGCTCAGTCGTGAGAACAGGTCGTCATGAAGCGTCGTCAGTCCGGTCCACGTCCCTGTTGATTGTTCCGTTGCTATGGCGGCTGCAGCTTTCTTCATCGTCAAGTCCGTCTTGACCTTGTACTTGCAGACTACGTACGCGTCGGGGTCGATGTTCTCACCCAGATGTAGATACTTGTCCGAGTACTCCATACAGATCACCATTTCATATATCCAATCCTATCTCCTGGCCGAGTTCCTTGACTATTATATCATATGCGGCGTAGGGGGATATCACACCTACTTCGGTCACTATCGAGTCAATGTAATCAGCTGGAGTCGCATCAAAAACCGGATTGCGGATCCTAACGCTTTTGGGAATCTCCCCCTCCTTCACTATCTCACCCGGATCTCTCTCTTCGATCTCGACGAGTTCTCCATATACTGTCTTCGGAGAGAACTTGAATGTCTCTGCGCAGACGATGAACGGAACCCTCGCCTCGTGGGCGATGAGCGCTATCTGCGACGTGCCTATCTTGTTGATGACGGCACCATTCGATGCGATCGTGTCCGCGCCTACATACACAAGGTCGATGTCTTTCATGACCCATCGGACAGCGCTGTCGATTATCAAGGTCGTCGGAATTCCATCCATTGCAAGCTCCTTTGCCGTCTGCAAACCTTGCCTCCACGGCCTAGATTCAGTGACGGTGACCTCGATCTTCTTCCCGTCTCGGAACGCATGTCTGATCACGCTTAGAGCTGCCTTGCTGTTGCAGTGCGTCAGAATGCGCTCCCCTCCCTTGATGCGTTGCGATCCCACTTTCCCGATTATCTTCACGGCTTCCTTCGATCGTGACACGAATCTATCAGCGTTCGCAACTATGAGATCTCGAAGTTCCTCGATGTCCTTCGAGTCTTTTGCTCCTTTCGTGACTGTCTGCATCGCGTTCCAGAGGGAGATGGCCGTGGGTCTGGTCGAAAGGAGCAACTTCTTGCCGCTCTCCAGTTGATCCTTGAATCGATCGATATCCTTCCCCTTGTACCCTTGGGCAAAATCCTTCAAAGCGTTTGCGCCG
>JBGOWR010000170.1:0-2910 GCA_041478695.1 Thermoplasmata archaeon
ATGTGATTGGGGATGGGGTAATGGCGCTGATCGCTTCCCCCGACCTGTCGATATGCGGTTTCAGTGACAATCCGTTCCTGGCCGGACACCTTGAGAACTTCATGATGATGGTTCTTGGGAAGACCAGCAAGTGATCTCTACATTCTGATCAGCTCGTGTGCATCAGTCTAGTGCTAACCACGAATCCAATGTAGGCTGCAATTAGTTCGAATGATTTTACATGCGATTGGATGAGAGAGGTCTCATGATGGGAAAGAGTACTCCTCTTCGGGCGATCGCTATCGACAGATTCGATCGTCTCTGTCGGTCGAAAAAGGCGCAGATGCCGTTCTCCATAGTTGCCGTGCTGATCCTGGTTCTTTCAAGCGCAAGCATCGTTTTGATATGCGGGATGAATCTGAGAAATGAGACAGGGTCCTATTCGAACGACTCAATTGGCATATTGAAGGATACATCATCAAAATGTTCAGTCGAATTCGAACAGGTAGCGTACGTTCTAGCGATCGACGCGATTCGAGATGCTAGTCCTGTCAACGAGTCTGCTTTGTGCGGTCAGTTCAGGATGCTTTTGAATTCCCACATAGCACAGGACTATCCAAGATACGTTGGTGGTTTCAAGATTGACTTGAATGATACGAATATCACACTCACATTTCTAAGAATGACCATGAGTGAGCTGTACCCTGAGTTGGCCTCTCCGGACTCCGGTGACTCCCTCAGATGGAACGGTGAGACAATCCCTGCGTATTTCGCGCTATCTGGAAGCTATGAGATTGTGGTCAAAGGAAGCAGAGGTTTTCTTATCAAGAGATACGATCTGAATAAGGAGCTGTACTTTCCCGTCCCCCTCTTGGAAAACAGGCTTCAAGCTTTCTCAAGCGCAATGTCAGGGGGAAGGAGTGAGTTCGAGAACATCGTGAGATATGAGCTCTCAGCTCTTGCTCAGGATAGAGTGCTCCGGGGTTACGGCTCGGGATCGAGGGACGGAGAAAATGGCACGGATCAGATTCTTACCGATCAGGATGTCACGAATGCTATCAATCTCGCTTTACTTCTCGAGCAGCGGCGGTATTTGCGGAACGTAGACGAGGGCTCCGTGAGGTCTCTCACTCGCTCATTGTCCGACGGAGGATTGCCGCGAGCTCCTGGTGTCATTAACGATGTCAGAATGGGAGGAATTCTTGATCCAGCCGATCTCTTTCTTCGGTTGTATGACTCTGACGGATA
This sequence comes from Thermoplasmata archaeon, assembly GCA_041478695.1. Taxonomy (GTDB): domain Archaea; phylum Thermoplasmatota; class Thermoplasmata; order Methanomassiliicoccales; family JACIVX01; genus JAJRAG01. The sequence goes on from JBGOWR010000170.1 coordinate 1,228, forward strand.
TGATATGAGGACCATACTGGCCGAGAGTCTCTATGCTATCTCAGACGTCCTTGTCCTGAGATGGCTAGACTACCTCCATATTGCCAACGTGCTTGAGTTCCTCGAACGTACCAAGGAGTGCGCTGATATTGGTTTCTCGGCGATAATCGAGCAAATATTTGACGTCGACACTATGCAGGATTCCATGGTTAGCTGGATGCGCAGCAGACTTATGCAGAGTGGCTATCCTGAGAGCGCTTATCGATATATACACTACAATTCACCGGATGCAATCGTGGAAGTGCCTATGCATCGAATGGTATTCTTCGACGAATCGAATCAGAGTCATCCAGTTGTATTCAATGGTGTTCAGGATGTAGACTTCTCTTCTGTGGATATGTATGCATCTGATGCCTGGAAGACATTCTACGTACACTATAAATCCCAGACATTCGAGTTAGGACAGGCTCTTGATGGTTTTGTGAAGTCATTGGCAATTGGCATCGCTTCGAATTCGAAGTTGCCTGACATACAACTCAGACTGGATCCAAGAGATCGTGAGGATTTCATCGATGATCTGGAGAGGCAGGTCAAGGGAGCGATTATCGACAATGAAAACTGGATAGTGCCCGCAGTCGAACAAGCAAAGAAATCGATTGTCCTCGTTGACCAGATGGGGGAATCACTCTCGCGATTCATCACCCAGTATTGGCAGGAGATCCTAAGGAGAAACGAATCTATAGATTACGCCTTCAGGACGTTGGCGAGAAACCTCGTTCAAGACAACTCCAATGCAATGCCTAGCATGAGCGACAGAGCGGTTGAGTCGGCCGTCAACAGGGTTTATTGGGAGATCAAACTTTCACGAATTTGGGGGTTAAGGGAGAATGTCGAGAACGCTTACGACACTCAAGTGATGGGAACTGTCGAACTTCTGAAGAGCGTGTTCGATGGTCTTGAATCGTCGTTTCCGTTGCAGAACGAAATCGTAGATCTCGTAACTGGCGTTGTCGGGGGAATGCCAAGCATAGAGAACACGCTCTCGAATTTCATTCTGCGTCTTGTCTCTGATATTGGAGATTGCCTACAATTTCGTGCCGACCGTGTCACTATTCCCATCCCCCTACAAGAGGAGTTCAACTTCTACTCGGATAGAAGCACCAAGATTCAAGAGAAGCTTGACGTCAATTGCTCCAATTTCCTCGCTACAGATCCAAATGGGCTCGACATAACTACTTCAAAAGAGCGTCTGAGCGTCAACATCGAAAAGCCCTGGGATTACGAATACAATTCAGAGTATTATCCAAATAGGCACCTTACCGACGTCGGTAACCTAACCATGACACCATACGCTGCCCAATGGCAGATAAATTTCGAGGGCAGTGTGAATACTACCCTGGAATCGAAGTCTATTGGATACTCTATACTTGGCAAGGGGGACACGCTCAAGGCCAGTTCACTCGTATCCTTCGTTGGAGACTTCACCGTCGTGGTGAGCAGCTGTTGGCCACTCGTGGGCGTTCAGTATAAGTCATCCGCCACTCTCCTAGGGGAGGTCGTCAAGTTTCTTGAAGTCATCTGGTCCAAGATTGCGGGAGGGGTGGGGTTCATTGCGGAGGGTCTATCGAAGACATTCTCCTTTTTCCAGACGATTACTTCCTCCTTGCTAGCTTTTTCGGCCAGGGCGGTGGAATTCATTTCCAG
>JBGOWR010000114.1:0-3850 GCA_041478695.1 Thermoplasmata archaeon
GCTTCTCGAGAGACTCCTTCTCGAAGGCGTCGAACAAATCGCTGAGCTCATTCATTGTGAAATATCGTTGGACAATGCCATCGCCTCGAACAAATGTGTCTTTCCCCACCTCTTTCCCCGCCCCGAAGCGCATGTCCTCGGAGGAGTATGTTCGAACATATGCCCTCCCTCCAGATCTGAGGACCCTCTTGATCTCTGCAACCGTCTTCGAGACATCCTCGTCGAGCAGATGCTCTAGGATGTGAAATGCGACCACGATATCGAAAGCCTCGTCTGAGAACGGTAGTAAGGCAACATTCGATATCAAGCCATGAAACATCGAGTCGGATCTTAGTCTTCTGTGACAAGATTGTACTGCTCTTCGAGAGAAATCCAAGGCGACTACAGTGCGATCCGATCCGATGAGGCCCATGAGCGTCTTGCCGTCGCCGCAACCAAGCTCCAGTGCGATCGCACCGTCTGGCAGAGGGATGTCGCATTCGGGTGGACCTCGCCACAAAGGACTGTCGACGGCGTACCTCTTCTCCCATCGGCTCCTCTGCATTCTTTTCAATGCGTTGAGGTCGGTCATCGTACGCTTCAGGTATCGTATGCATTCCGTGCTCTTAGACCAACGCGTTAAAATCGTCAATCGGCTTATTACTGATTGTAGCGCTACAGCCCGATCGAACAGCGTGAAGATATCTCAAGAACGTAGGGGTAGGGACTTTGGCCAAGCGATATCCTGCTGTCAAGTCGCACAACAATACAGAAATCGTAGACTTCAGAGGTTTGCTTGTGCACGTTAGAGCGGGAGTCTATGCGGTGGCGAGAACTAGCGAAGCTTTGCCCGGTTCATTTGCGGTCATCGATGACGGGAACGAGATCACGGTGGTGGTCGAACGCTCGAAACTCAGAGAAGAGAACGTCTTGCAGGTCGAAACGGATTGGAGACTTCTCACGTTTGACGTGGTGCTACCGTTCGACACGATCGGATTCCTAGCGAAGGTCTCCGGTGCACTGGCGGACGCGAAAGTCCCTATTCTGGTCTTCTCTGGTTTCTCGACCGACCATCTTCTTGTCAGAGAGAAGGATCTCACTGCCACCTTGGCAAAGCTGCGAGAGATGGGGTTCGTCATTGATTATTGCTGAAGACTCCAACTCATCGATGACGCCGTTTCAGCTGGTATCTTAGAGCATGATGAACAATCCTGAGCCAACTATGTAGTCCATCGCTCCTTTCATAATGTATTCTATACCCATCGCCGCGATGAAGAGCCCGATTATCTTCGAGAAGATCTCGATGACGTTGTTGTCGACCAGCTTGACGATTACAGCGGCGTTTCGCAATAGCCCCCACGTAACGACGATAGAAATGGCACCAGCGAACAACGGGGTGATGTAGCCATAGTTCGTCGTGAGTATGATCGCTGTCGTGATGACGCCTGGACCGGTCAGTATCGGGCTCGCTACGATTACCCACGCGACGTTCTGCTCTCCTTGTCGCATTATGGTCATGCCAAACACTATCTCGATCGCCATTAGTAGAAGAACGATGCCGCCCGCCATCCTGAAGCCCGCCGTCGTGATGCCGAATGCAGCGAGCAACTCCTTGCCGACGAAGACGAATATCACGAAGAGGATGGCGGCCACAAGTATGGCCTTGTTCGCACTCTTCATCTTGTCCTCGTCACTGAAGCTCTTCGTCAGCGTGATGAAGATCGGAAGGCTTGCGAAGGGATCGAAGATGAAGAACAGCAGAGTCGTTGCGTAGATCAGGTCAGAGAATTCGATTTGGAGAGGGAATTCTAGAACAGGGGTAATAATGGTTATGGGACACAGACATAAGGTTGGCAAAGTATCTATATCACCTATTCCAACAAAGAGCACCGGGATAATGGTCAAGGTAATGACTGTCGTCGTCAGGTACAACGGCAATTTGTTTTCTCGAGTCACTGCAAGTCCTAGGTTTCTTGGACTGGAGGATCGGCCGTGGGTGCCATGAGCGACGCCGATTTCATTGGGACTCGAACTCAGGTCTCTGTCACTTTTAGGGCGAAGGCGTCGGCGATGGTCCGTCTGTCTCGACCTCACATGTTCGTCGCCGGTGCGCTTCTATACGCGATTGGTGTCGCTCTTTCGAGCACCCATGAGACGCATGTCGATATCTCTTTGGCCATTTCGGGTCTGATCGCCGTGTTCTTCGGACAGATTTCCGGACAAATCGCAAATGATTACTGGGATCTGGAAGGCGACAGAGGATCGAGACGTACATTGTTCTCCGGTGGTAGCGGAATCCTGACAAGGGGACTCCTCTCTTCCAATGCCGCACTCAAGGGGGCGGTAGTGTCATTTGCGATCGCGGCCGCCCTAGCGGTCCTTACGATGGTCTGGTTCAACACGGGAATCCTTACTTTGCCAATAATCCTGGGAGGGACGTTGGGCGGTTGGCTGTATTCCGCGGAACCAGTGAGGCTCGTGTCAACGGGCTTTGGGGAGGTGATCGTCTCGTGCGTCGTCTCCTTCTTCCCAGTAATGGCGGGCTTCTATCTGCAGACGGGCACATTGACATTCGAGGTTCTAGCTTCGTGCGTTCTCCTGGCGATATTCCTTTTCCCTGTGTTCTTGAGCGTCGAGTTCCCGGACCGAGACGCTGACGTCAGATCTGGAAAGGGGAACCTGCTAGCCAGATTGGGCCTTCATGCCACCTCGAGGATTTACGCCGGAACGATGGTCTTCCCTTACGTGGCCCTGGTCGCATCCGTATACGCAGGGTGGGTAGTGAGACCGACGCTCGTGGTATTCGCCACCTTGCCGTTTGCGTTGCTCGGAGCTTCCAAGGCATTGGGACTGCCGATGTCTGAAGGCAGGGGAGCAGCATTTGTCACGCTGACGAGCATGGTCGTATTCGTCATGACGATGGCCTTGATGCTTTTCGCTGACGCTGTAAGTTGATCTCTCTTCAAAATCAATAGTGGCGGGTTGCGGCGGCGGTTTCAGTACGACAGAATGATTCTGTGGCTTCCGACAATCTCAATTGCGGTCCGTTGTCGTCTGGGTCTTACTGTGTCTTGGTAAGGTAGTAGCCGGCCGACTTGTCCCTAGCCCTGCGTTTTGCGTAACCCTTCTTCTCGAGTTCTTGAAGGGCATTCATAGTATGGGCTTTGGGAAGCCTGGACATGTTCGTGATCCTCTGTGCGTCCATCATCTTGTCTTCCCCTACGAGTCCGGCGGCGACCATGGCCTTGAAGACCTTCTCTGCATTGGATGATAGTCCCTCGGGCATGTGGGGAAAGTAGGAAAAGGGGTTTATTAATCTTGCGGTTTTATATTAAAATGGATGTCCGAGAGAGTGTCTTGAAATTGCAGATGTAGATCTCAAGCATAATATCCAGACGTTCTATCATGTCCGAATCTGATCTTGGATAGCTCATTGGTATTTCACAATGATTTTATATCAGTTGCGTCGCATACTGGAATTGCTGGAAACAATGAATAAGAAATTATTGCGTTGCAGCGTCTGCAACGACATTCATTTGGGCACGAAAGGGCCCGAGATTTGTCCGACATGCGGTGCTAAGAACGCTTTTATTGTGGTCGACAGGGACGAGGCCTTGAAGGTCATCGGAGATCAGGGAGGAAAGATACAGACCGTGGAAGAGCTCGTCGCCGTCTGGAGTGACTTCACTGAAGGAAAGGACTTCAAATTGGCGGACGACCGGGAAATAACTGAGACCCTTGCACAGGGTGAACTCGAGAACCAGAAGAATCGAGGCCTCAAATACTGTCCGTGCAGGATCACAACTGGAGACTTCGAAAAGGACCTTAGACTGATATGTCCGTGCAATTTCTTCATTCAAAAGACATGGAA
>JBGOWR010000128.1:0-3633 GCA_041478695.1 Thermoplasmata archaeon
CCCCTGAGCTTGATGTCCTCCATCTTACCGACGCTCCTCCTGCGGCAGGTAGGGCAGATGCTCCTCGGTGGGAAGATGACCTTGCCGCATACGCCGCAACGACATGCCCTCAGGTTGTACCTACTCGGGTTTTCCCTCCAGAATCTCGCGGTCGGCATCTATATCGCCTCCAGAATATGGACGACAACGGTCCCACCGGCCCCACCAACGTTGTGCGCGAGGCCTACCTCGGCACCTTTGACCTGCCTCTTGCCAGCCTCGCCTCTCAATTGAGTGACTATCTCGACGATCTGTGCGACACCAGTCGCTCCTATCGGGTCGCCCCTGGCTTTCAGTCCTCCCGATGTATTGACGGCGAGCTTGCCACCGATCACGGTCTGTCCCTCTTCAGTCGCCTTCCCACCTTCGCCCTTCTTGAAAAAGCCCATGTCTTCGATCGCAAGTATCTCGCTGATCGTGAAGTTATCGTGCATCTCTGCCACATCAATGTCCTTTGGTTTGATTTTCGCTTGCTTGAACGCTTTTGTCGCGGCGATCTTATTCGCGTCAAATGTGCATATATCGACCCTATGATGAAGCGCCAGAGTGTCCGATGCTTGGGCTGATGCCGTGATTTTTATCGGAGAATCAGTGTACTTCTTCGCTTTCTCGACGGCGCAAAGAACGACAGCTGCCGCACCATCGGAGTTCGGTGCGCAATCGAACACGCCCAAAGGCTCTGCCACCGGCGGAGACCTGAGGACCATCTCCAACGATATCTCTCTCTGGAATTGTGCCTTCGGGTTCAGGGCCCCATGCTTGTGGTTCTTAACGGCGACCTGAGCGATCTGTTCCCTCGTTGTTCCATACTCGTGCATATGTCTCCGTGCGATCATCGCATGAAGCGATGTGAAGGTCGCTCCGAAGATGGCCTCCCACTGCTGATCCTCGGCCGAGGCCTGGATCGCCATAGACATCTGGTCCGGCACATCGGTCATCTTCTCGGCCCCTCCGACCACCACTATGTCATGAAGACCTGACGCGATGGCCATGTACCCCTGCCTAATTGCCAGACCTCCAGATGCCCCAGCTGCCTCCACCCGGGTAGCGGCAATGTGGTTTCTGGCCATGCCGGAATAGTCAGCGATGACACATCCGATATGCTCTTGCTCTATGTACCTTCCACCGGACATGTTGCCGACATAAAGTGCATCGATCTCATCCCCGGAAAGACCTGCGTCACCTACGGCCATCAATCCAGCCTGGATCCCAATCTCTCTGAAGGAGCAGTCCCATAGCTCCCCGAACTTTGTGTCCCCTATGCCTATGACTGCAACATCTCTCATGACACCATCTCCGCCAGCAATATCTTTCCTTTGAATTTGGCATAGGTCGCGTAATCTATGAACTTCTTGTTCTCGACGTACTGCCGAACGGTCGGAGCGGCATCCCGACGGAACTGCTGGATCTCCGGCCTGACGGTGATGTCAAATCCGTCGCTCCCGGCTCCAGAGCCATAGGAAACGGCGAAGATCCTTTCACCGGGTTTCGCTACGTCGAGGATCGCCGCAAGCCCGATTGGGACCGAGCCGCTGTAAGTGTTGCCGATGAAAGGCGTCAGAAGTCCTGTCTCGATCTGGTCCTCGGTGAATCCAAGTTGCTTCGCGACCCTGACTGGAAACTTGCCGTTGGGCTGGTGGAAGACAGCGTAGTCGTAATCATCTGCCTTTGATTTCATCAACTCCATAAGTCCCCTACCGCAGTTCGCTACGTGCTTGAAGTATGCCGGCTCTCCGGTGAATCTTCCGCCGTGGCTCGGGTAAGGCTGTCCCTCCCTTCTCCAGAAGTCAGGAGTGTCGGTTGTATAAGAGAAGGTCTGATTGATCTTGGCAATCATCTTCTTGCTTCCGATCAGAAACGCCGCGCCCCCTGCTGAAGCGGCGTATTCCAGGGGATCGCCAGGTGCCCCTTGAGCGGTGTCGGATCCTATCGCCACGCCGTATTTGATCATCCCCGCTCCTACCATGCCCATGCAGGTCTGGATCGCCGCGGTTCCGGCCTTGCATGCGAACTCAAAGTCTGCCACGGTGAGGTTAGGGGCCGCCTCGATCGCCTCTGCCACGATAGTACCGGTCGGCTTCACTGCATAAGGATGGGATTCGGATCCGACGAAAATAGCTCCGATGTCGCATGGATTCACCGAGACCCGCTTCATCATGTTCCTCGCGGCCTCGATCGAAATCGTGATCGTGTCCTCATCCGGGGATGGAACGGACTTGCTGAATATGAGCAACCCTCTGCTCATCATCTCCCCGTCTGTCCCCCACACTCTTCCTATCTCCTGAGGAGTTATCCGGTATCTTGGAACATATGCTCCATAGCTAACTATCCCGACTTCCACATTCTCACCTCTCAACCCAATCGCTCCAATCTATCGACAAGAGTCTGCATGGACAGATCGGTCCTGACGAGCGGAATGCCTTCGAGCGTCGCAAGCCGCAAGGCCAGCTCGTCGACCTGCTCAGGTCTGTGATAACCGACCATCGCGGGTTTCAAAGGATGCGCCCTGATGGCGATCATCGGGGACCGACCGTACTTGACTCCTGTGAATATAAGCGCCCTCTCACTGCTCCAGCCGTATATCTGGAGGTAATCGAGCGAGCTCAGCGAAGTGATCGCTTTGACGGAGTCTATGACGGTGTAGCCATGAATATCCATGTCCAGGGCCACAGATTCGGTCAGGTTCACCCCGTCGATCGTCTCGATGAAGTCTAACGCTGGCATTGAACCGCTAAACTCCTTCATGCTGATGATGCACTCGCTCTTCTCTCCCAGGTCGTACTTCTTGAGCGTCTTCCCGCCTCTGGTCTCATCAATACCCATCAGACCATCCACGATCCTTCGGACGATGACGATCCCAGGCGATTTTCTCCTTCCAGACTCGTAGTCGCTGATCACCGACGGTGACACGACAAGCTTGCGGGCAAGATCCTGCTGAGAAATCCCGAACTCCTCGCGCCATTTCCGTATCGTCTTACCTGCGTCAGAAGAGAGAGTTATGTCACCTGCTATTTTCTCCCTGAGCTGCTCCCTCATGACTGGAAGGTAAAAAATGTCTATATATAAATCTGTCGAACATTGTATACGACATTCTCCGAAGTATGAGGAATAACATGAATTGGCAATACCTTTTTAATAGGGGTATCCATTTCGACAACCGCCAATACCGGTGCAGGGGCTGTGGGGTAACTTGGCTATCCTTGTAGCTTCGGGAGCTATAGATTCCGGTTCAAATCCGGGCAGCCCCACCACTACGCATAGCCAGTAATCTCATTTCTCAGTTTAATAAGGGGGGTTTCGTGCACTATTCCGATTGGATGCTCTCTCCAAGCATCCCTGAGTTGTCTGCCTGCGACGCCGTTCTTTATTCTAAGATAGCTTCTTTGCGTCGTGCTCGTGTATTTGTGCCTCAACTGCGCTGACATTGCCGGAAGTCGGCTGAGGTCTCCGTTGACAGTCATGGTTGTCAGGGTTGACCTGAAGTCTTTGAGTTTGAAAGAGACCCCAGACAGCTTCTCCACACTGCGTTTCGCGGCCTGGAAGGCGTTTGCCGTGTAGAATCCCTCGGGCCCTTGCAAAACACTAGGCGGTAGG
>JBGOWR010000049.1:0-5754 GCA_041478695.1 Thermoplasmata archaeon
CCGCAGACAGGTCTTACCAAGAAACTTAGGAAGGAGATGGGTTTGAAGGAAGTAGAAGTGGAAGATTCATCTCTTAGGGATCTGAAGTTAATCGTCAGTCGAACTAGGTTGGGGAGGCTCAAGCTTGAGTGATAACGTGTACCTCTTTAGAGGTTGTCTGATCCCGACAAGGCTTCCATTCCTCGAGCGCTCTTCGCTATTCGTTCTCGATAAGCTAGGGATCAATCACGAACTCCTTCCCAACGCAACTTGCTGCATAGAACCGATTGGATTGAGGTCTCTTGCCTTGGACACTTGGCTTGTCGTCGCGGCCCGCATGCTCTCGATCGCGGAACGAGATGGAAGGGACATACTGACGCTCTGCAATGGCTGTTATATATCACTGAAGGAGGCGCGTCAAATACTTCGATCAAAAGGGGAGAGGGACAAGGTGAATTCGATCTTGGATGAGATCGGAATGGAGTACAGAGGGAAGGTGGATGTCCAACATCTCTACGGTCTCCTCAAGGGCATTGGGAGGGAGATCGAATCTTGCGTCGTCTCGCCGCAGGATGCTTTCAAGGTCGCCATTCATCCTGGTTGTCATATCGTCAGGCCCAGCGAAGTTACGGGAATAGGCCGACACTTCTCCCCCAATGTTCTGTCCGATATCGTGAGTTTGGCTGGAGCGAAGGTCGCATGGACCCAGGACTGGCCGAGGTGCTGCGGAGGAGGGATCTCTGGATCGAGCAACGATCTATCCGTGAAAGTCCTCGAGGACGCCCTTCGCGAATTCAAGGAGGCAGGTGCAAACAGCATTCTGACTCCCTGCCCTTTCTGTTTTCTGCAATTCGATTTGAAGCAAAAGGACGGGATACCAGTACTGTATCTTTCGGAGCTTGTCGCTCTGGCCTTTGGGGCTTCACCTGAGAGCATCGGGCTCAAATATCACAGAACAAAGGTCGTCGTTTAGGGGCTTCCCCGCGACTCGGCGGTCTCGGCTGCCTTTATCGAATGGATCTCAAGATTGAACTGTATCGCTCTCGCAGAGTGTGTGATCCATCCAATCGAAAGGATGTCCGCGTGCTTCGCGTACCTATGAGCGTTCTCCGCTGTCAGTCCTCCAGACACTTCAATGAGCACTCTGTCGTTCAGCTTCTTGACTGCGAGCGAAGCAACCTCCACCTTCTCCACGCTCATGTTGTCCAGCATGATGATGTCTGCACCAGCCTTAGCAGCCTCAACCGCCTGCTCGATCGTTTCTACCTCTACCTCGATCTTCTTCGTGAAAGAGACGCTCTTGGCTTTCGACACCGCCTGAGTGATGCTTCCCACGACCCTGAGGTGGTTGTCCTTGATCAAAATCGCATCGTCCAGACGGTATCGGTGCGGGTCGCCACCGCCCACGACCACCGCCTTTTTCTCGTAGACTCTGAATCCAGGCGTGGTCTTCCTTGTTGCCGCGATCTTCACAAGAGGGTTGTACTTCCTGCACTCCTTCGAGAGAGCGTTCGTGGTGGTCGCGATTCCGCTCATCTTCATCAGGAAGTTCAATGCAAGCCGTTCGCCTAGGAGTATCTTCTTAAGAGGCCCTTCTACGACGAGGACGTCCATCCCCTTTGTTACCCTATCTCCGTCCCTGGCCATGGGGTAGGTCTTGACATCGAGCTCCCTAAAGATCTCCGCTGCCTCCTCAAGGCCGGCGAGAATGCCCTCCTCGTTGGCTGTGATCCGCGCGCTTCCCAGCTCATCCTTGATAAGGATGTCACTGGTGATATCGCCGAACCCCACATCCTCTTGAAGATATGCCTCCATCTTCGTCATCTAGCCTGGAATGCTGCTATGGAAATATAAAAGTATTTGTTATCTGGCTAGATATTGACAGTGCCAGCTCATCGAATATCGGGTAGTTGATTAGCAGCACCATCAAGTCTCACGAACTAGGTCAGCGTTCGACTTCGAAGTAAATCTTCATGAGCGCCCTGTACTCGATAATCCTGCTGCCCTCAATCTTGCATTCCATTTCTCCAACTCTCGCCCACTTCATACCTCGAACGCTCTTAGATGCAACGTCGACTGCGTTCTGGGCCGCTTTCGCAAAGCTATCGTCCGATATGCCCACGATGTCAATGACCTTCTGGACCAATTCAATACCTCCAGTCAGTTATGTGAGACAAGAATACTTAAGTGATTCCTTCGATCAAGGCGTTGCATCCTCTCCTGCGCATGAAATGTACGTTTATCGGCCGATATTGAATCAAGTCTCTTCGTCTCATCATTGAAAAAGAAAATAAGGCTATTTGGCGTTACATCGATGCGATGAGCTCCATAACAGGTCCTCTTCAAGGCTTCTGCAATGAGATCAGGAGGAGGCTGAAGTCTGAGCTCGGAAGATTCTACACTGACGGCTATATGAGTCGCTACCTACCTCAGACATGGGTCTTCAAAACGGAGAATGAGACGTTCACTATGATCATGGACCGCGAGGGCGACGTCATTCTGACCGGCGTCGCGAGCAGGTCTCCAGACGTTACAGTGTTGACCACCAACCTCGTTCTCTCGGAAGCGTTGCAGTACAACTCGAAACCGAAATGGCAGTGGCACGTGACCTTCAACACCAGGAAGGGAGAGGCCGCATACACCTACATGAGAGGGAAGTTCGGTCTTTGGGGCTGAATGGAGCAGGGCTGAACGTAGATCTCAAAGTTCGAATTCTTCCCCAGGTTTTGGCAGGAAGATCTCGTGATCGCCCTCGAGGTCCTTCGCAAGAGCCTCCCTATTGTCACTATGACACAAGACTATCTTCTCAGGATCGCATCCGTTGATGAAGTCAAGGAGTTCATTGTGGTCAGCGTGAGCTGAGAGATCGAACGCCTGTGTCTCGCACTTTATTTTCTCTTTCACCCCGAGGATGTTGATCGCCTTCTCGTCGAGGAGCATTCTACCATTGGAGCCCTCCACCTGATACCCAGTGAGTAGGATCGCGTTCCTAGGGTCGTCCTTGAGGTTCTGAAGGTACGAAATCACGGGCCCTCCGTCAAGCATTCCGCCCGTCGTGACGATGACCTCTCCTTTCATCGCTCTCTGTCTTCCAGCGGGGGTTCTGACCTCGTTGAAACGGTTACGGGCCCTTTTCAGATTCTTCTCCGACCTGAGATACTCTGGTCGTCCGAGGTAAAGGCTTGTCACCGTCTTGCCCATACCATCCACCCACATGTCGAAGTTCGCATCTCTCAGGACGAGCATGACCTCCTGCGTTCTTCCGACCGCAAAGCATGGAATGATCGCCTTCCCACCCCTTCCGACGACCTCTTTTATCTTCTGAAGGAACTGGTATTCAGTTTTCAAGCGATTCGGGTGGAGCCTTCCCGCGTAGGTAGCCTCTATGATCAGGTTGTTGCACTTCACCGCGTGCGCCCCCCAAACTAGCTGCATGTTCAAGGTGTGCAGGTCCCCGGTGAAAAGCGTGACCTCCTCCCCTCTGATCTCGTACATCGTTGCTCCTGGCACGTGTCCGGCGCTGTGTAGCTTCACTTCGAACCCCGCGACATCTATGGTCTCGCCGAACTCCATCGGTATGAAGTTCCTCATTGAGGTCTCGATATCGGCCGGATCGAAAGGGCGGGGATACCCTTCTGCATTCGCGACCTTCAGACTGTCCTGCAATAGGATTTGCGTGACGTCTATCGTTGACGGCGTTGCGACGACCTCTGTGTCGTACTTTCCGCAGATCCACGGCATCATTCCACTGTGATCCAGGTGACAATGGGTAAGGAAGGCATAATCGACGGGAGGACTCGGTAGCGGGTATGCCGGAGGTTTCGATGGTCTCATGCCATACTCAAACAATAGGTTCGCGTTCTTGTGTGAGAGGAGCATTCCCATTCGGCCAACCACATCCGCTCCTCCTAGGAATTTGACTTTCATTGACTTCACCTTTACTTGCCGGTCTATTCACCGATCAATTGTATGACGACGTTCCTGTTCCTTCCCTTGACGTCCAGTTCGACCAGTACTACCTGCTGCCAAGTGCCAAGGTCGGGAATGCCATCGTGGAAGGGAACCGTCAGGGAAGGGCCCAGAAACGACGATCGGACGTGGGAGTGTCCATTGCCATCACCCCACATGAGATGGTGTTCATACTCAATGTCCTTCGGGATCGAACGATCAAGGGCTTTTCTGATGTCTTTCTGTAGACCCGGTTCGTATTCTATAGTGATAAGGGCAGCGGTAGAGTGTGGAACGAACACACAAGCCAAACCATCAGACATCTTGGAGGCGACTATCGCCATCCGCAATTCCTCAGTCATGTCGACGATCTCACCCTCCGTATTGGACTTGACGTTGAGGACCTTCCTGAACATCTCCATGCTATCGGGCAACTGCTACTTTGTGATATGTATTAACCTTTTGCGGTGTTTCGATAAGATTGGTCTTGATCGGTTCTGGTGATTGATTCGCAGCCAAATGAAATAGCCTTTCCTTGCTGGGTCGTCATACGGGAGAGTCTATGGCCTTGGTCAAATCGACAATTCACCTTGTGGGACATCGACACCTTCGAGAAAAAGGATTAATATTCACGATTCGAATAGCCTAGGCCGTGTCCGATTTCGTTTCGGATATTCGCTTGGCCTTGCGCAAGGATCCCCAACCCAACGACCGAGTCTGGCTCCGATCTGGTTACAGGGTCATGCTCATAAAAATGGGAATTGAGAAGGCCGGAAGCATCAACAAGCTCGGTCGTGAGCTGGGCTATCGTTCAAAGGTGCATCCCGGTTGGAGCGTAAGGCAGATTCTTCTTGGGGAACAGGCATTTCCGTATGATCGTTTGAGGGCTCTTGCAACATACCTGGATTATCCCATGGAGGAGGTACTGAAAAACCAGGCCAAACCTGAGAGAGTAACGCTCGAGAGCACGAGGAGGGCGTTAAGACAATACGGACTCTGGTACTACATACCGAGATAGGGGTCAGACAAACTGTCAGTCGCGATTTTTTTGGAAAGACCACCGACCTTCAATAATGCTTGTTTCGAATCTTATCGCATTCTGGACCTCTAGTTTGGTCTTTGGAAGCCCTCCTACAAAAGAGATAAATACTATGATTGTCATAGATTACATCGTCGGACGTATGTCCGACCGAGGGATGGGATTTGCTGTTTAGGAATAGACCTCGAGACAAGGACGAAGTGACAAACGACCTGGTGCACAGGAAGGTCTACCGCCTTGCCGAGACTTATGAGGATAGAGAGGCTGCGCTGTTCAAAAGGCAGAAAGTCACCTATAGCTTCTGGAGCGCAGTGAAATACACCCTGATTCTCTCGTTCCTGTTGTGGTGGCTGCCAATCATTGGCCAAATGATAGCCGGGTACGTCGGTGGAAGAAGGGCAGGTACGCCTTGGAGAGGTGTCATGGCCGCGATGATTCCTCTCGCGGTAATATTCACGATAACGGGAGCTATGAGCCTCGGGCTCATTCCGACGCTAATATATGGGTTCAACATCGCCCCGGATGCGTTCTTTGGCTCGATTGCCGCTCAAGTTCCGTTCATTGCTCCCTATACCAACTTTGCAGCTTCATATCTGAATGAATTCGTATCATTGATGCAGTCAACTGCCTCCCTGAGGCTGGACAGCTACTTGATCACGGTTGCCTTCGCATACATTGGCGGAATTCTTTCCGACCAGACCAGGAGGGAATTGGAATATGTCACACATCACGGCAGTCCGAACACGACCGTCGTGGTGGAAGGCAACAATTCTCCACGAGAAAATACC
>JBGOWR010000069.1:0-4780 GCA_041478695.1 Thermoplasmata archaeon
ATTGCATACCTTGTCTTCTCGGAAGGGTGCTCTACGAGACGAATCTGTGTTCTCCAGCGAAGAAGTCGGAGGTCATGAGAGAGTGCGTGAAGGTCCTCTGCTCAGAGTATGAAGAAGGCGTCAATTCGGCCGAGACCGCTACAATGGTGCATCGCAGGGCGTACGACCTGCTGGACTGCAAGGACCCCTACTTCGATCTGAAGAAGCGGAGCAACGAGATCGCAGACTCGATCTTTCCAAAGGCGAAGGATTTCGTCGCTGCAGCGAAGGATCCTTTGGAGGCGGCCGCCTTGGTCTCCATAGCCGGGAACGTGCTCGATTTTGGAATCGACGCCGCCCTTGAGAACCCCGAGAGCCTGGCCGAAGAATTCGACTCCCTGGTCGGGCAGGGACTCGCGATAAACGACGTTCCCATGATGAGAGAACTGCTCGAGAACGCTGAGAACGTGGTCTATCTGCTCGACAATTGTGGAGAGGTCGTCTTCGACAAGCTGCTCGTTGAGGAATTGAAATGGTTCGGAGTGAGGATCGTCGGAGTGGTCAAGGGAGAACCCATCTTGACAGACGCGACCGAGGAGGACGCGCGTGCTGTCGGCATAGACAAGCTGTTCGATGAGGTCCTGTCGACAGAATCATTCGCCGTCGGAATAAATTTGAACCTGGTCGGGGAGCGCCTGAGGAAGGAGATCGATCGCGCTGATCTGGTGATATCCAAGGGAATGGCGAACTTCGAGTCTCTGTCGAATTCGGACTTGGGTCCGATCGCATATCTGCTCAGGGCGAAGTGTCTGCCAGTCGCCATTGCGATAGGGGCGGACGTGGGAGACAACGTAGTGAGGGTCTATGAATGATGGACGCTCGGGGTATAAAATCAAGGCCATCGATTGGTACCGATACAAGCTGGACCGCAAGGAACCGTTCGTGATCGCCACGGGCACGTCAAAAGAGATTACTAATGTGATCGTCCGCATCCGAAGTGAAGAGCTCGAAGGATGGGGCGCTGCTTCCCCAAACACCGTTACTGGGGAGACCACCGAGACGATCGAGCGATTTCTTATCGATGGACGACGAAGTCTCGTGGGGGTCGACCCATTGGACCTTCCCAGGATTCATAGATCCATGAATGCGACAGCGGGCATCAACACCACCGCAATGGCCGGTGTGGACATCGCTATCCACGATCTTATCGGAAAGATCTACGATTCTCCGGTCTTCAGTCTCTTGGGCCAACAAAAGGCAAGCATGGAGACATCGATGACCATCGGAATATCTGACCTCAAGTCGACGATAGCCAGGTCAAAGAAAAGCGTCGAGTCCGGTTTCAGGATTCTGAAGTTGAAGGTCGGATTGGATCTCGAGAAAGACATTCGCAGAATCCGTGAGGTTCGGAGAGCAGTAGGCGATGAAGTGAGATTGAGGGTCGATTGCAATCAAGGATACTCTGTCAAAATGGCAGAACGGCTCGTCAACGAGCTCGAGCCGCTATCGATCGAGTTCATTGAGCAGCCGGTCCCGGCCGATGATTGGGAAGGGCTGAGAGACCTGACTAGAATGTCTTCCATCCCGATCATGGCGGACGAGGCCGTCAAGACGCCGACCGATGCGGAGAGGCTCGCGGAAGGTCGATACGCAGACATGTTGAACGTCAAACTGATGAAATGCGGCGGGATTTATCCTGCGATGAAGATCGCGGATATCTGCGATGAAGCGGGGATCAAGATAATGATCGGTTGCATGGCCGAATGCCAGGCCTCGATAGCTGCTGGACTTCACTTCGCTCTGTCTAGGGAGGTGGTCGAGTATGCCGATTTGGACTCCCATCTCTCCCTATCGAACGATCCTACTAAGGCGGTGGATTGCCTAGAAGGTAGGCTCTATCCACATAAAGGGCCCGGCCTAGGTTTGGAGGTCAATCAAGTGGCACTTCTTTTCCCGTTCCCTTATGCCTAATCCTCGCATTGGAAACCCTAATAATCGCAAGCGCGAATACTGGTCAGTTCGACCAGAAGGGACATGGAGCAAATGATCAAGATAGCTGTCCGGCAGAACGGTGTTCTCCTAGGAGGTCGCTCCTTTGAGCGATAAGGTGACCCAGGCGATCGTCCTAGCGGGGGGCGAAGGGACGAGACTGCGTCCGTTGACGAACACCAGGCCTAAGCCTCTGCTCCCGGTCCTCGGAAGGCCCTGCATCGAGTACGCGATCCGGTCGCTGGCCTCCGCAGGAATCGAACAGATCTTCATTGCATGTGGATACAGGTCGGCCGACATCCTGGCCGCCCTGGGCGATGGCAAAGACCTCGGCGTCGAGTTGATATACGCGTTCGAGGAGGAACCAGCCGGCACTGCGGGAGCCGTCAAGCTTCTCGAGGACGGGCTTGAGGGCACCTTCGTTGTTGCGAGCGGTGACGTTCTGGCAGAGGTGGATGTAGGTCAGCTCATACGCTTTCACATGAGCAAAGGTGCGATCGCCACGATAGCTTTGACCGAGGTCGATAGACCTCAAGAGTTCGGCATCGTCGGTCTTGACAACGATCAGAGAATCGTAAGATTCAAAGAGAAACCAGAGCCAAATGAGGTCTTCTCGAACCTCATCAATGCTGGCATATATGTGCTTCAGAGCCATGTGCTGGATTACATTCCGGAATCGGAGAAATACGACTTCTCGAGGAACGTCTTCCCATCGCTCCTGAGCGACGGAGAGCCTCTTTTCGGTTCGAGGCTGGCTGGCTATTGGAAGGACATCGGGAGACCATCGGACCTCTTGGAGGCGAACCTGAGCATGGCCGCGATAAAGGGAGGAGCTGTCAAAGCCGAAGGTGTGGCCATCTCTGGCAGGGTCTTTGCGACCGCCTTCTCGGCCAAGGGCGCGACTTTGGAGGGACCTCTATACCTTGGTGAAGCTGTGGTCATAGGCGAAAGTACGAAGTTGGCGTCGTCCATTATTGGGAAGGGGACCGTGATTGGAAAAGGGGTCGAGGTATCCGGTTCGCTGTTGATGGAGAATTGCGTCCTCGAGGACAGCTGCAGCGTCACAGGCAGCCTTATGGGGGAAAGGTGTAAAGTCGGTCGCGGAGTCTCGCTCACGAACTGTGTGATAGGAGATGGGGCAGTGCTCGAGGGACCGACCGTTCTTGAAGACGAATCGGTCGGATAAGCTGGTCACTTTCCTTCCCTCATCCGTTCCGATTAAATAATCGAAGGCGAATTGCCGAGAGCATGAAGAGGGAGTTGGTCAGATACGAGGCTTTCCTTGTCATAGCTAGCTTCATCTGGGGCACCTCCTTCATCTCCGTCAAGATCGGGGTGGAGCACGTCGACCCATTCCTTTTCTCCATCCTGAGATTCTCCTTGGGTTCCATCGTACTTCTTGCCGTTCTCTTGATATTGAAGAGATTGGACACCAGGCTGTTCAAGAACAAGCTCCTCTGGGGCATTTCTCTGATCAACGCCGTCGCACTTGAATTCCAGCATTACGGAATGACGATGACTTCGGCGACAAATGCGGTGTTGCTCGTCGATATCGACGTCGTTTTCATCGCCCTGCTTGCAGTAGTGATCCTCGCTGAGAAGATCACCAACAGGATCGTGACCGGATTGCTGCTAGGGATGATCGGAGTGGTCATAATCACAACGAACGGAGACCTCTCTTCGGTCGTCAGCGGGAGTTTCCTCGGGAACGCGATGGTGTTCTTCGGCGGAGTCCTCTGGGCGTTCTATGTCGTCTATCAGAAGAAGGTCTTGGTAAAAGAATCGGACGTGCTGCTGGTGACGGGTGTCGTCATCTTCGAGACAACACTCTTCCTGCTACCGATGACCTTCATTTTCGCGGGGAGCTACGTCGTGGACAGCGTAGGTTGGCTGAGCGTTCTCTTCACTGGCGTTTTCTGTACCGGTCTGGCGTTCCTTCTTTACAACACTGGACTTAAGGCAATAAGCGCGACTATAGCCTCTGTCATTCTGCTGCTCGAGATCGTGTTCGCCATGCTGTTCGCTTTCATCGTGCTTGGAGAGTCGCCTACAATTGTCACGGCGATCGGAGGAGCGTTGATAATAATCGCGATAATCGTGATATCTCTGAACGGTAACAACGAATCCCGCTCTGAAGAGCATCTCGGAAGCGCTTAGGACGTAAACTTCGAAAGCAATTCCTGCGCCTTTTCCAGTTTATCCACTCCGAGCGCGACTTCTTCCGAGTTTGTCTTCGATCCCAGTATGAACAGCGATTCTATGTTGATGCCTGCTCTAGCAAGTTTCTTCGTGACCTTGGCAAGTTCGCCGGGTCTATCCGAGAGGGAGACCACCAACACTTCTCTCTCGGTGAACTCTAAACTAGCGCTCTTCAGGGCGCTCTTTGCGCTGTTCTCGTCATCCGTGATGACGCGGATTATCGGTTTGCTCGGCGCCATGTCGATCGATATCCCGCGTATGTTCACCGAGTTCTTGGCGAGAACCTCGGCTATCCGAGCTACCTCGCCAGGACGGTTCTGTACGTAGACCTCGAACTGCTTCAGTGTCATCGTTCTTCAATTGGAGGTCTATGTTTAAAAACCTGCGCTCGGGTCCACTCAGCGAGGACGAACGGGGAACAATGACGTCTTGATGATAGTTGCCAAACCTCAATCAAGTCAACGCTGTTGGACCGTGCAAAGCGAGAAATATCCGCCAACGATGTACTGTCGTGAAATCGACGACGTGGTGGAGAGTTTGAGGATTCTCGTTGTGACGAAGTTCTATCATCCAAGAACGGGCGGCGTCGAGACGACTGTCAAGGAACTCTGTG
>JBGOWR010000108.1:0-3925 GCA_041478695.1 Thermoplasmata archaeon
AGGGTTCTCTTCCTTCGTCGCCCCAGTTCTCGGGTCAAGCTTCTTTTGAAGCTCTACGAACCTGCACGCGACCTGAGCTGTGTGGCAGTGGAACACTGGAGTGTACCCGACAGTTATCACGGAGGGGTGATTCAGAACCATAATCTGGGCCGTGAAGGTCTTCGCGACCGTCGGCGGGTTATCGATAGGTCCTGCGACATCGCCGCGCCTGACATCGTTCTTTGCGATGCCTCTCACGTTGAATCCGACGTTATCGCCTGGCAGACCTTGTGCCAATGCTTCGTGGTGCATCTCGACGCTCTTCACTTCTCCGATCTTGTTGGAAGGCATGAAGATGATCTTCATCTCGGGCTTGAGCACGCCTGTCTCGATTCTGCCGACCGGGACGGTCCCTATTCCCGTGATTGTATAGACGTCCTGGATTGGCAATCTGAGCGGAAGCGCTGTGGCCTTCGGTGGCTCCTCCAATACATTGAGTGCGTCCAGAAGCGTGGGGCCCTTGTACCAACCGAGATTCGATGAAGGTTTTGCCACGTTATCGCCCAAGTACGCGCTGACTGGTATGAATGGAATCTTGTCGGTCTTGTATCCCACGGTCTTAAGCAAGTTCGTGACTTGCTCTCTGACCTCATTGAATCGCTTCTGGTCGTATGGGGGCTTCGTCGCGTCCATCTTATTGACTCCAATGACAAGCTGGTTCACACCTAGTGTCCTGGCTAGGAAGATGTGCTCCTTCGTCTGCTCCTGTGGTCCCTCAGCCGCGGAAACGACCAACACCGCAGCATCGGCCTGGCTCGTGCCGGTGATCATGTTCTTGACAAAGTCACGATGTCCCGGGGCGTCAATGACTGTGAAGTAGAACTTGTCAGTGTTGAACCTCTTGTGCGAGACGTCGATTGTGAGACCGCGCTCTCGCTCTTCCTTCAGACTGTCCATCACCCATGCGAACTCAAATGTAGCCTTCCCTTTCTCCTCAGCCAACTTACGATATTTCTCGATGAGGTAGGGTTCGATGTGGCCAGTGTCGAGCAGCATTCTTCCGACAAGCGTTGACTTTCCATGATCGACGTGACCAATGAACACCAGATTCATGTGAGGTTTCTCTGCCATTTTCCAGCCTCCTTTGTATCTCCATCACTCTAAGCTCTCGCTTTTTTAACTCTCCATACTGTTCTAGATATATAACGCTTTTTCCATTTCAGCCTGAATAATATGCAGCGTCATAAGGCTCTGGCTTGAGGCCTTTCCGTGTGCGAATTTCCGCTACGACCTTCGGCTGCAGCTCCGCGGGAACCTGCACGAATCCCGCGTTCTCCGTCGACCAAAGAGCCCTGCCCTGAGTCGCGCTCCTCACGGCGCTAGCAAAACCGAACATCTCTGCTACTGGTGCCTTTGCGACGACCACTGCATTCTCATCTTCCTGATTTATGTCCTCGATGACCCCTCTTCTCGATTGCAGCTCTCTAACGGCGTCTCCCATGTAATCCTGAGGGACATTGATGAATACTTTCTGGATAGGTTCGAGCAGGACCCTCTCGCCCAGGCACATAGCACCGTAGACAGCAGATCGAGCCGCTGGGATTACCTGAGCGGGACCTCTGTGAATGCTGTCCTCGTGCAGCTTCGCGTCGACGAGCTTTATTTTCAGCCCCATGCTCTTCTCTTGCGCCAATGGGCCGAGCTTCATCGCTTCGTCGAATGCCTGTTTGCACAGCTCGATCGTCTCGTTAAGGTACTGGATACCTTTCGTGACGTCAAGCAGGACATTTGTGTCGTGAAAAGTCACGACGCCCTTCGACTCGTCCTTGCTCATGCCGAGATCTTGGAGTTTCCTCGCCAAGGCTTTCGAGTCCTTGATCTTTCCTTCGGTCTGTATCTCGCCACTGCGCATTGCCTGCAACACAGCTGGCTCAAGGGGTTCGACCTCGATGTAGAACTTGTTGTGCTTGTTCGGGGACTTGCCTTCGAACGGTCCGCCCAAATGCTTGACGCATTCACGGTAGACCACTATCGGTTGCGAGGCCTTGATCTCGACCTTTTGCTCGTTGACGATTCTATATTGTGTAATCTCAAGATGCAGCTCGCCCATTCCTGACAGCAGATGCTCGCCAGTCTCCTGGTTGATCTCGACCTGAATCGAAGGGTCCGCTTTGGCAATTGTTCTCAACACTTCAACCAACTTCGGAAGGTCCTTCATGTGCTTCGCTTCAATTGCGACCGTTACGACCGGCTCACTGTAGTGGACGATCTTCTCAAACGGCTCCATGTCGCTCAGCGAGGAAACCGTCGATCCGGCGATGGCGTCCTTGAGACCGCTCACAGCGACGATGTTGCCCGCCGCCATGTCTTCGACCGGAATCCTGTCCGCTCCTACCGATAGCGCGACTATCTGAACCCTGTTCGTGTCCGGCATCCCGCTGATATAGAGCTCGTCTCCCTTCTTTATCTTCCCGCTGAAGAGACGTCCTACGGCCACCTCACCAGCGTGTGGATCCATGATGATCTTCGTTACCATGAACGCCGTCGGCCCGTTCGGATCGCAGCTAAGCATCGCCTTGCCGATCACCGATTCGTGGTCGCCTTTCCAAATTATTGGAATTCGGGTCTTCTGAGCGATCAGAGGGTTCGGCACGTGATGGATGACGGTATCCAGAAGGACTTCGTGCAAAGGCGACTTCTTCGCAAGCGTCTTCTGGTCGTTGTTCTTGCAGTAGTTGTAGATGTCGTTGAATGTGATCTTGGTCTTCTTCATGAATGGGACCGAGATCGCCCAATTGTTGAACGCCGAACCGAACGCGACGCTCCCTTCCTCGACCTTCAGCTGCCACTCCTTATTCAACGGTGCTGGAAGCTGGGTCGCGATTCTTTTGTTGATCTCCGTGATTATCGTCACGAACCGCTGCTGCATCTGCTCTGGAGTGACCTTGAGTTCATTGATCAATCTGTCAACTTTGTTAATGAAGAGCACGGGCTTGACGCGCTCCTTGAGTGCCTGTCTCACGACCGTCTCTGACTGGGGCATAACTCCTTCGACCGCACAAACAAGTATGATCACTCCGTCTAGAGCTCTCATCGCCCTTGTCACGTCACCACCGAAGTCGACGTGCCCCGGCGTGTCGATCAGGTTGATGAGGTACTCCTCACCTTGGAAAGTGTGGACCATCGATGCGTTGGCGGCGTTGATCGTGATGCCTCTCGCCTGCTCTTGTTCATCATAGTCCAGAAGAAGCTGCTTGCCAGCAAGCTCCTCCGACATCATGCCTGCGCCAGCAATCAGGTTGTCGCTCATCGTCGTCTTGCCGTGATCGATGTGCGCTGCCGTGCCGATATTCCTTATATGAATTGGATCGAGTATCAATGCTCGTGCTTTGTGGATATTATCTTCCTTACGCCCCATAACAACCACCGTTAATTCGTCTCATCTTGCCGAGGATGCTACGCGCTCCAGCTCCTCCTTCTTTGCGACTGAAAAGCTGTTCATGTCTCCTTTCGATGCCAGAACTAGTTCGTCGGCCAGACATTCTTCTATCGATTTCTTTCCTTTGAAGCTAGCTTGGACGGCGCCCTTTGTAATGTTCCTGATCGCTATGTCGAGTCTTCTTGATGGGGAGATATCGACGGCCTTCGGGACCGAGATGCCTCCGAACTGAAGCCTTGTGATCTCCTCGCGTGGAGCCGCGTTCTCCAGCGCTGCGACGAGCACCTGGACGGGGTTCTTCTTCGTCTTCTCCGCGATGATGCCGAATGACTCTTTGACGGCCCTGTAGGCTTTCAGCTTCTTACCAGTGAAGTTCTCGGTCCTCATCATGTTGTTTATGAGCCTCTCCACGATGCTCACCTTCGCCTTGCCAAACCAGCGGTTCGCGTGCTTCCCGCCTGAATGCGGGACAGCTGTGGGGGTCAGGTCCATGTACTTTGCCAGACC
>JBGOWR010000100.1:0-4124 GCA_041478695.1 Thermoplasmata archaeon
CTCTTGACCTATCCTGATCCGGTCCACCATGAAGGGGAGGTTGAACATCGGAGCGGAGACCTGCACCTCGCTCTTTCCACAAGCTCCGCACCCGGTGCACTTCAAGTAATCGACATATCTGGGTCGCTTCTGCAAGGTAAGACGATACTCGCCGGGCCTTCCCTCGAGCTTGTCGACCTTTGTCATCGTATGAATCTTGATCCTCTTGTTCATCATCACATCATTCAAGATCGGCGATACCGTGCACATCGCGCAGTCATCCGTCGGGAATGTCCTGTCCAGTCTGACCATGTTGCCGCCCAGATTAGGCTCCCTCTCGACCAAGATTACCTCGAAACCTTTGTCTGCCAGTTCAAGTGAAGCGTGCATTCCCGCGATCCCGGCACCGATCACGGCAATTCTCTTCAAGACCGGTACGTCAATGCTTCCAATCGGATTGTGATGTTGAACCCTTTGGATTGCTCCAGATACTAGCGCTTTAGCCTTTTGTGTCGCCTTCTCCTTGTCGAGGGTGGTCCAGGCGCACTGCTCACGTATGTTGGCCATTTCCCACATATATGGATTGATGACCTCCCCGACACAATCCTTGAATATCCCCCCATGATGCTTTGGGGAACAGGATGCGATGACTATCCTGTCCAGGCCTTTCTCCCTGACGGTCTTCTTGATCAAGTCCTGCCCGGCCTGGGAGCACAAGAACAAGTGATCCTCGACCACGTGCCCTTGTTTCAAAAAGAAATCGCGGAGAGCATCGATGTCAACGATTCCGGCGATGTTCGTGCCGCAGCTACATAGGAAGACGCCTACCAAGTGGGACCTCCTGGGAACATCGGCAGAATCATGTCATCGTTATTTATCATTGCTCATCTACCGACTGTTGGCACGTCGGAGGGGTATTAAAGAGCTTTCGGGAGATCGAGAGATGAACGTACAAGCTCTGGAAGATTGGTTCACGGATATCGTAGGTCAAAGCTTCGGCGAGGGACTAGCGTTTGGATATGTTCCTGGCGGCCAATACGTGGATGTCATCTATGGAAATGCTCCACTCGGGGGATCCTGACACGCTATCGTGCATCGCGCATGAGAAATGAAGCAGGCACTTGGGGCAGGACGTCACAAGAGAATCGGCCTTCGTCATCTTGGCTTCCCTGAGCCTCTCTGACTGCCATACCTTGGTGGAGGCATCGCAGTTGATCCAACATGAGGTCCCGCAGCATGGGCTCATGGTCCCAAATCTTGGCATCTCGACCAGGGTCGAGAATTTTTTCAGCAACGCTCGCGGTTCCTCGGTGATTCCAGCATGTCTTGCCAGTCTGCATGGATCATGGTACGTCAAGGTCCCGGCCGAGGCGGCAAAATCAATCTCACCTTTGCGAAGTGCGTCTGCCAGCAGAACCGTCAGATTCTCGACCTGGAATCCAAGAGGGCCTAGCAACTTGGGATAGAGCTGTCCTAGCGTGACATAGCATTCGGGACAGAAGACCACGACCCTATCGACACCGGTTCTCTCGATCGCATCTACATTGGCTTCGGCAAGCTTCCTGAATCTCTCCTCATCTCCGAGCCAGTAAGCATCATGCCCACAACATCGTTCTTGTTCAAGGACACGTGGTCGAATTCCCAATGAGTTCAACAGTCTTGTGGAAGAGCGAGGGATCTCAAGGAGATCCTTCCTTAGATGTCTAAAGATGACATCATAATAGGGAGTACATCCCACGAACAGGAGTGTTGATGATCGCTCATCCAACTCCAGATCGGAGATCATCCAGTTATTTGTTCTTGGCTTGATATGATCGAGAGAGGTGAGATTCTGGATAATATGGAGGATGTCGCTGTGCGTGGTCTCAGGAGGAATCGATCTTCTGATCGAGGGACGCGTCTCCCTGATGAATTCATGGAAACTCACTCCTGAAGTGCATAGTTGCGAACACATGCCACAAGTCATGCAGTCCCACAATCCCTTGTCAATGGGAATATTACCTGTGCCGAGGAAATTCTCCACGACCCGGCGGGGCGAGAACTCACCTGTTTTGTGAGACACTGGACAACCCCAACTGCATTTTCCGCAGTCAATGCATGCTGAAACCCCGAACTTCCTGGCACTATCACTGATGGGCATCGTGATCACCTCTAGATGGCCCCATGCCAGTTATCGTATCCACGAATTCGTTGGCGACATTGGCGAATCTCTCGCCTTCTGAGGCGGAGATCCATTCCAGCTGAAGCCTTCTCGGGTCGATTCCGAGCAGCTCCATCAGATTCCTCGTGGTCTCAACCCTTCTCTGCGCTTCCTCATTTCCAGCTATGTACCGGCAGTCACCTGGATGACAACCAAGAACCATGACCCCGTCAGCTCCTCTCTCGTAACATTTCAAGACCAATGCCGGATCGACCCTTCCGGAGCACATGACCCTCAAGATTCTGATGTCTGGAGAGTACTGTATTCGGGATATGCCAGCGAGATCCGCACCAGCATATGCGCACCAATTACAGCAGAAGGCGATTATCTTTGGATGCCAGCTCATGTCTCGCCCTCCATAAGTCCACATATTGCCTCGGTCAGCTGTCTGTCAGTGAACCCCTTCGCGATTATCGCATTCGAGGGACACGAAACCGCACAGACGCCGCATCCTTTGCAGAGCACTGGGTTTATCTCGGAGACCTTATTGTCCCCCATCAGAACGATCCTGACGGCACCGAACTTGCACAACGCTTCACAATCCCCACACCCCCTGCACTTTCCGCTGTCAACGGTGCAGATGACCGGCGATGAGAGAAGAGTCTTCCTGCTAAGAATCGATGACGCTTTGGCCGCCGCTGCTGATCCTTGGATGATCGACTCGACTGGGGTCATCGGATACTGAGCACTACCGGCCAAGTATATGCCATCGACAGCGAACTCAACCGGCGCAAGCTTCGGATGTTTCTCCAGGAAGAACCCCTCACCGGAGATCGGTACTCTCAACATCTTGCTCAGCTCAGCGATTGAAGCGGCCGGCGCCATTCCAACGCCCAGAACGATGAGCCCCCCATGGATTGAGAGATCTCCATCGATGGGAGAACTGAACTCCAACCTGCCTTCTTTGATCGACGGCACGTCATCATATTGAAAGAATCGCACTCCCTCCCCACATGCCGTTGCATAGAGTTCCTCCGCTCCCCTTTGGTAGAACATCAAGTCTCTGTAGAGAACGTTCACGATTTTCCCCATTCGCCGCAACTTGAGCGCTTGTTCAAGTGTCCTCAGACAACAGAATCTAGAGCAACCGAGCTTTTCGTTTCTGACACCCACGCACTGTATGAATGATATTTGATCCGGGAGATGAGCATCTCTCTGGAGTATTTCATCCAGATCTTGGGCGGCCAATGTACCAGGAAGATTGGGGATGCTCATTGCAGCTGGTCTACCACATGGGGAGAGAATAATGACACCAGCGCTGAGGTTCGTGCCATCGTCAAAAGAGATTCTGAAATTGCCCACTGAACCCTCTACGGCCTTCAATCGCACGCCGGTCTTGATGACCACCTTATTCTCTTCGACCATCTTCTTGAGTCTATTTCGAAGAGATGATGGATCGGTTCCGTTCCCGACTTCTCCGACCGCCATTCTCAGATTCTCGAGAGAATTGGATTCCTCCACCAGTGTGACCTCGTACCCTTGAGCTGCTAGATCCATGGCTGCCGAAATGCCTGCCAGACTCCCGCCCACGACCAATGCGCCAGCGGTCAGGGATATTGATGAGGGCTGCAGAGGCTCGAGCAGGGATGCTTTCGCGATACCCATCCTTACCAGCTCGATCGCCTTCCTCGTCGCTCGCTCGGGCTCCTTTCTATGAACCCAAGAGCACTGATCCCTTATGTTCACCATCTCCAACAAATATGGATTGAGATGAGCCTCTGCCAGAGTATCTCGGAATACTGGCTCATGGGTTCTCGGGGAGCAAGAGGCGACCACGATCCTATTCAATTTCTCAGCCTCTATCTTCTTCGCAATCTCATTCAGCGTGCTCTCAGAGCAAGAGAACAGGTTCTCCTCCTCATGGACTACACCGGGGATTCCTTTTACGGCGTTGGAGACCGTCGGCATGTCGATGACGGAGGCTAAGTTCGTACCACAATGGCAG
>JBGOWR010000140.1:0-3448 GCA_041478695.1 Thermoplasmata archaeon
GCGAAAGCACCGAAGTACCAATTGGATCCATTCTTCTCGTCGTACTCAGGAGGCTTGGCTATTCCTTTCATCAGTTCGTAGACCTGCTTGTCATAGCCGCGCTTGAGCTCGGATGGCATGGCGGCGTCAACGGCATTCCAAGCGTTGGGCAGGAGAATGAGGAACACCAGGAAGAAAATGCCGAGGACATGCCGTATCTTCACGGCTTTTCTCAGCACTGTCAACGGGCTCCCTTTGATCCCGGAAATCGTCTTGGAAATCTCCCCGAAACGAAGCCTGTCCACGACGAGAGCGACTATCCAACCTCCGGTCATCGCGAAGGCCGGGGCCGCGTTGAACATGAATCTTGCCGCGGACACCGCCATGAACATCGACACCGCGGTCCAGACTACGATAAAGACCAGGTATGGGTTAAGGTTCTTTGGGACCCTCAGTGCGGCCCAGACCAAGCCTACGAACGAAAGCCAGAATGTAACGACTCCAAAGGACAAGGCCAATGTGGAGAACTCCGGGGCCTGAGCTTCTGATATCGTTGAATAAAGCTTGCTCTTCACGAAGTATCCTTGTCCAGACAGTATCGCTTCGAAGAGCGTCGGGAAGAACAATGACAGGACGAGGAGGGAAATCGCCGCGAGTATTATGAAAGATGGCAAGACCAAGGTCCATGGGTAGTCTCTTGTGACGACGAAGATCAGCCCGACCACCATAGCGGCAAGGAACAAGTAGACCGGAACGTCGAACCACGTGTACCAGTAGTCCATCTGATAGTACACCGGTGCGGCAATCATGAACGCTACCGATAGGATGACTCCAAGAGTCAGGACGACTCCCATCGAGTCCGCATCCCGGAACCTATTGACGAATATCTGAACAAGGAAGTATGCCAAGATGATCACGAGCAGATACGCATACCCGGTCCATATCATCGCGACCGCAGCGAGCGACACCCCGGACAATGCAGAGTATATGACCGACTTCCGATTGAGTTTGAAATATGAAGTGATACCTCCCTTGATAGCCTTCCTGTCCCTCCAATTTGAGACCCACTTATCGCCTTTTATGGACAACAGGGCCATGAGGAGGAAATAGAAGCTCCACACGCCGAAGAACAGGACCATCGAGTCGTGATCTGCCGTGGAGAGGACGCTTCTCGAAATGTGACCGGCCATGATCGCGAAAAGGAGAGCTGCGACTATTCCCGCTTTGTTCCCGAACGCGGCACGGGTCATCAAATAGACCGGTATGACGGTGAGCGCGCCCCAAAATGCCGTCGATAGCATCAAGGTGTACCCTACGGCGGTTGACGTGACCATTCCGGTTATCGACGAAAGGAACATGCCCATTACTGCCACCGACCAATCGTATAGCGGCGGCCGAGCGTTCCTCATTCCATGAGGATAGTTCAGCAGCGGGTCTTGGACGAGGTGATGACCCGTGTCGGTCACGTGATCGATCACCCTCATGTGATAGTAAGAGTCGGACCCCCCCGATACGAGGAATCCATTATCGATGGACGCCGAGTAGACGAAATAGCTCCTGATGAAGAAAGCGATGAATACGATCATGACCAGGACGAGCAACGTGTGCCAGTTGACACCAATCCAAGAATCCCTAAAGCGACCTCCGAATTTGCCGGTGATGCGGAAACGGTCTTTTATCGGAAGTCGCGTTGCTCCTCCCTCTGTCCCTGCCATCTCAGAGTCTCCTCGGCAGAATCGTGCCCAGTCGATAACGGAGCCACTATAAATAATTGTCCACAATCAGGGCTTGAATTTGAGCATATCTGGGTCTATCTTGGCTCACCTCTTTTTCACCGAGCTAAGAACCCCGGCAATCTGCTCGCAGACTTCCTTTGCTGCACCACGGGGATCGCTCGCGTTGAATATCGAACGCCCTACGATCACGTAATCGGCTCCGTTCGCGATGGCGTCAGCGGCGTTACCCCCTTGCGCACCGACCCCGGGCGACAATATCTTGAGCTTGCCCACGACGTCCCTAATCACCTTGATTCGTTCGGGCCTGGTCGCCGGCGCTATTACCCCTGAGGCGCCGCATTCTACCGCGAGGCCCGCCAGCCTGCATGCGACTGGCGCCGTGAACTCCTCTCCGCCGGGGTGGCTCATCTCCGTAACGACAAAAACCTCCGCACCACGGGCCGCATCCACAGCAGCTTTGACAGAGTCACGCCCTGTGAAACCGTGAACGATCACTCCGGAAGCGCCAAGCGCAACGGCCTGCTGGACGATGAGCCTGTTCGTGTTCGGTATGTCGGCGACCTTGAAGTCGCAGATGACCTCGGCGATTCTTGAGACCCTCGTGATGATTCCTGGGGACGTGGAGAGAACAAGTGGCCAGTTTATCTTGATCGCATCTACGTATTCCCTGACCATTTCCACGACCGAGAGAGCCTTGTCCTCTCTCGTCTCGTCGAGCCCAAGTATCAAACGCGTCCGACTCCTCATTTCCTCATTCCTCCATGCGGTTGCCGAACCCGTAATCTACTCTGAGCCTGATAAAACCGTGTCATAGACCGCACCAAGCACCGACGATCAGATGAACGAAATTCCAATCGAGACCCGCTTTCTCCAAGAACCTGACTGAGATAAGCTTAAGAGGACGGTTTTCCTCCAACCCTCAGGATGAAAGTCAGGTCGATGGAGACAGGATCGGCATACACTGGCCGATTGCCGAGGGGCTGCGTGCTCTGCAGGAAGGGCGCCAAGATGGTCCTGCTCGTCACAGGAAAATGCGAGACCGGATGTTTCTACTGCCCGCTTTCTCGTAAGAAGAAAGGGAGGGATGTCATATATGCTGACGAGAAAAAGGTACGGAATGACGATGACGTCATTGGAGAAGCGCGTTCAATCGACGCGGAGGGGACTGGCATAACCGGGGGCGACCCTGTCCTTGTGCTTGACAGAACAACAAGGTACGTGACTCTCCTGAAATCGACCTTTGGCGAGGATCATCACATCCACCTCTACACTTCTTTGATCAGACCGGCTGCGTTCAAGAAGCTCGAGAATGCCGGCCTCGACGAGCTGAGGATACATCCTCCGATTCAGAAGTGGGGGAAGCTCGAAAGGACCCATCTGAGGAAAGCCGTTGAAAGGACGGGCATGAAGATCGGAATGGAGATTCCAGCGATTCCAGGCTGGCGAGATGAGACCATCGCGCTCCTGAAGTATGCCGACGCCATCGATATGGACTTCGTGAACATCAACGAGCTTGAGTTCTCAGAGACCAATTGGAGGACTCTAAGGACCCGGAGCATCGACGTGAAGGATGACATCTCCTCGGCCGCGAAGGGTAGCGCTGGACTCGCCTTGAGCATGCTGGAACTCGATGTCTCAATCCCAATTCACTACTGTTCCTCTAGCTTCAAAGACAGAATTCAACTGAGAAGAAGATTGATGCGCCGAGCGAGGAATGTCGCGAGGCCGAGCGA
>JBGOWR010000051.1:0-5717 GCA_041478695.1 Thermoplasmata archaeon
GCGTTGCTAGGGTCGATAATTTACCTGACCCCTCCAGTGCCTTATCTATGCGGAATCACTGGGCAACGATTCCTGAAGCGTCTCGCGAAACTCCAAGAGGGTCTCGAGTAAATCGTTCGAACAATCTGGCAAGAATCCTGTGCTCGCATCGAACAGAAATTAATACGAATAATCGTATGTCGGTCCGAGACAATCCATTTCTGAGGCATGGTGACTAGATGGTTGACAAGATAAGGGCTGCCGTAATGAACCCAGGAAGAATGGAAACGAGATCGTTCGATTACCCAGAGTTGAGAGAGGGGGGAATCATTGTCAAGATGCATATGTCTGGAGTATGTGGGAGCGACAAACACCAGTTCGATGGACATCTCAAAGTCGACTTTCCAGTAATACCAGGTCACGAGAACGTAGGCGAGATAAGTGAAATAACGGAGACTGCAGCCATAAGAATGGAAGTCCATGGGGAGCGTCTGCAGAAAGGGGATCGAGTGCTGTGGTACCCTGACATTTCCTGCGGCCACTGCTATTACTGTCGTTTTCTTGGAAGCTGGCATTCTGCTCAATGCGAGAATCCCTTCACATATGGCTATGTGAACTGCGAGAAGGAGGAATTCAAGCCGTGGATCTTCGGGGGCTGGAGTGAATATGTCCTCCTGCAGCCCGGAACAAGAGTATGGAAAATCCCAGACGACATGGAGGACGAAGTCGCTGTGCTTCTCGATACCCTGGCTTCCACTAGGGCGATCGCAAGAGCCCAGATGCCATATCCGAATCAGAAGGAGGGTTTCGGGTATGGAGACACTGTCGTCATCCAAGGCGCGGGACCAGTAGGATTGATGGCTGCAGTCCGAGCGAAAGTACTTGGTGCGGACAAGGTCATTGTGATCGGCGCACCGGACTGGAGACTGAAGATGGCCGAGGAGTTCGGTGCTGATGTGACCCTTAGTCTGGAGAGTCTCGACACAGCCGAACAAAGAATCACGGAAGTCAAGAGGCTCACAAAAGGGATCGGAGCCGACCTCGTAGCCGATTGCACGGGCATTCCCTCCGCATTTCCAGAAGCGGTGGAGATGGCTAGGAAATCTGGATACGTAGTCGAAATTGGAGCATACACCGACTATGGACCCATTCTTTTCAACCCCTGGAGACTTGTGGACAGAGACCTGACAGTCATTGGTCAATTCTATTGTCCGCCCATGCAGTATGAGGTGGACCTGAAGATGCTGCATAATACGATGCACAGATATCCATACAAGAGAATGCTGACGCATAAGGTCCCGCTGGAACGGGCAGTTGACGCAATCGATGCTCATCGAGCCCTAAAGTCAATGAAAGCGGCGATCACCCCTAGTTGACCTTCTTTCTCGTCACGAATGTGATCATCCAGCTCGTCCATATTCAGTGTTCATGCTCCGACTCATGGCTATGAGCATGGAGACGTGCGAAGGCTCCTACAACGGCCTCACTGAGCGATGGATGTATTGTCTGGCTTTGAGCGAGAGGCAAGAATGATCGGTCGCCAGCATTCATCAGATAGACTATCGGTTGGAGAAGAATCGCAGCATCCGGACCGACAACGCTCGCCCCCAAGATCCTCTGAGTCATCCTCTCAACTACGACCTTGACAAAACTGTCCTCATCCCCCATCGCGTACCCTTTTGCGCAATTCGAATACATATTGACACCGACCAAGATGTCGAGTCCTTTCTTCTTCGCTTCTTCCTCGGTCATACCAACACCTGCGACCTGGGGGTATGAGAAAATGGCATGGGGCACCGCATGTTCGCTTATCTTGATCTTCTGCAATCCAAAAGCATTGTTCCAGGCGACGTCGCTCTCGTAGTTCGCTGTGTGTCTGTACATGTTCCTTCCGATTATGTCTCCGAAGGCCCAAATCCCGGGGACATTCGTTTCCAAGAAGTCGTTCACGACGATGTAGCCGCTCTGATCCATCGCCACGCCACTAGCCTCAGGTTTCAAGAGATCGGAGTTGCTCCTTACCCCTGTTGTCACCAGTAAGTGTTCGGCCTCCGCCTCGCCGATCTGACCCGTGGATCTGTCCTTGTGTATGATCGCCCTTCGCCTTCTTCCTTGATCTACCTTTACGACGTCCTTGTTCACTTGAATATCAACATACTTTGACAGCTTCTTCTTTACCAGTTCGCTGACCTCTGGCTCCTCCTTGGGGAGAAGACGTGGATTGTGGCCCACTAACGTTACCTTCGTGCCGAAGGCCGAGAAGAAATGAGCGAACTCGCAGGCCTTGTATCCCCCTCCGAGTATCACCATCTGCTTCGGAAGCTTCTCGATCTCAAAAACGTTCTCAGAGGTTAGGATCTCAGTCTCTTTCAATCCCGGAACATCAGGTATCATCGTCCTGACCCCAGCCGCGATCATTATCTTAGTTCCTCTTATCTCTTCATCTCCCACTCGAAGGGCCTTGGGTCCGATGAAATATCCTGTAAGGTGATAATATCCGAGCTCCTTGTCCGACTGGACAGCGCGTTCCATGCCTTGACGATCCCCCAATACGAGATTCCACATGCGCCGCCGTACCAAATCGAAATCTACATCTCTGATCTTCGCATGAACGCCTACCTTGCTAGCATCCTCTATCTCTCTGATCACGTCCGCTGGATGTATCAGTATCTTGCTTGGGATGCATCCACGATTCAGGCAGGTCCCTCCCAACGGACCGTTCTCAATCAAGGCGACGTTCAGACCGCTACTGCGAGCGCGGTCCACAAGGTTCATTCCTGACCCTGACCCTATCACAATCAAATCGTAATCGCGCAAATGAGTTCTCCTCTCGCGACAAGACTATTGGAGTTTGTCTTCCTTATCCTTTTTTGCCTGCGCAGAGAGCATAATCGAAGTGAGGGTCAGTTTGCCACCATGGCTCAGAACCTGATCCTCTCACCATCAAACGCACAGATGAAGAGCTTTCTGTATTCATCGGCGGATGGAATCCTCGGACATACCGATGTCACCGCCGATGTCATCGCCCTGTCAACCAGACCGTCAAGGGCCGCATCGAATTCGTTCTCTGAAATGCCAGCATACCTTATTGAGTCGGGCTCCCCGATCAGTCTCCTCAGATTCTTCGTTGCCTCCAGCAGTCCTTCCAGGGCCTCGTCGTCATTCGCGTACTCTATTCCTATGGCCTCCGCGATCTCGACGTACCTATCCTTGACCTTTAATGAACTGTATTCTATAGAATAAGGTAGGAATATTCCGACGCATCTGCCATGTGGAATCCTGAACAAGGCTCCCAAGGAATGTCCCATAGTATGTGCAATGCCGACCTGGGAATTGCTGAAGGCCCATCCCGCCATTGTCGATGCGTTGTGCATCTTCTCTCTCGCCAAGATCGATCTTCCATTCACATAGGCCTCCGGGAGGTATCTAAAGACAAGCTGTATGGCCTTGATTGCGAACGCATCAGAGAAGTCATTGCGCCATTGACTTGCGTACGCTTCCACCGAATGCGTCAGCACGTCCATTCCAGTCTGCGCGGTCAACGTGGGGGGCATGAGAGACGGCAACAAGGGATCCAGGATCACGATATCGGGGACGGCTTCTTTTGACGGTAGTTCCATCTTGACCTTTCCCTCGGGATCCGTGATAATTGTCGCCCAGGTCGCCTCTGATCCAGACCCGCTCGTAGTGGGGATGCAGAGCAACCTCGACCTCTTCCTCAGACCCAGTTTCTCCAGAGGGTTTATCATCGCCACCTCCATGTCCGGCCGCTCATAGAGGATCCACATCGCCTTGGCCGCATCCATGCTGCTGCCTCCACCCAGACCCACTATCCAATCGGGGCAGAACTCCAACATGCTTTTCGCCCCTTTGGTAACGGTGTCGACCGAAGGTTCAGGCTCGACCTGGTCGAAAACCCTCACCTCCATTCCAGCTTCTGTAAGGCTGTCTGCCACCCTACTGGTGATGCCCAACTTTGACACAGACCTGCCAGAGACGATGAAAGCACGCTTTCCTTCAAGCTCCTTCAGATACTCCAGCGCCTCCTCACCGAAGACGATCGTCCTCGGACTGGTGAACTCCCACATGATGGCGACCTCAAGACCGAGCTACAAGTTCAATCAACCTGGCACGCCCTCTGTCGGGACCCTCCGGCTGTTCTTCGCGAATTCCGACGACGCACTGACGTTCTTCATGATTTTTGCCATGCTTCCGGTGATCTTAAGTTTCCGACCCAAAAGAGCCCGTATGGGGTCCATCTCCCCAGAAATCATTTTGACCCAGCTGCCATATGGTCCCTCGATCACGAACTCAGCCTTCTTTGCATTTCTGTCAGGTAGTGAGCTGTAGCTCCTGCACTGACCATGCCATAGATCCAAGTAGAACGCCGATTCCTTTGGGACCTCAGGCCCAGCATTGACGACCAGGATCATGTCCCCTTCCCAGTCCTTCGCAGCTTCCTTATAGTCCTCGTTCTTGTTCAGCTCTTCAACGAACCTTGCCAGCCATTCCTCGCTCGGGAATTTCAGTTTGCCATTGGACAAGACGACACCCCAATATATTTTAGGCTCTACCATATATAAAACGATTATCCAAGGCTAAGGATGGCACGAAATCATCACCATATGCTGATCAATCTACAGCATCATCCAAGCTGGTGCGGATACATCCGATATGATTCCAGAATTGGATTTGGTCATCTTCTCGCAAGGATGATTATCATGATGGCCAACCAGAAAATAAAAGCGGCGGCAACGGCGGGGAGATTGCCTGGATACTGGTCGTTCACGACCCACAACAGTCCAAGGATCAGGAGAAGAGAACCCCAGAATGTATAATATGCCGATGTCGAACGGGACGATCCTCCAGGCTTTGCACTCTGCCTCAGGACGACTCCAAGAAATATTCCTAGACCTCCGCATTCAATAAGAACGATTGGGATGAACCATATCCAGTTCCCTAGGAACCATGCGACTAAAATGGCAACAGCTATAGCGATGAGAACGAAACCAGCAGACAGGTTTCCATACTTTCGCTTTTCTCTGTTTTCGATCATCCGATGTCA
Source organism: Thermoplasmata archaeon (assembly GCA_041478695.1). Taxonomy (GTDB): domain Archaea; phylum Thermoplasmatota; class Thermoplasmata; order Methanomassiliicoccales; family JACIVX01; genus JAJRAG01. Next base: position 5,045 of record JBGOWR010000051.1, read on the forward strand.
CCTATGGTCCGAAATCTCGCGGGAACGCGAATCTCATAAATCATCTAGCTCTTATGTTATAAATCAAACTAGCGCAACAAGTCAAGTTGTCGGCGTGAATCGACAAGGCGGAGAATGGAAATCGCAGGGAGTCGATGATTGGATATATTAAATCATCAGTCGAAAACGGAGTGTTGAATAGAAGTTCCAGGTTTTCCAGTTAATGCAAGATCCCCTTCAACGATAAGGAAATATCTTCCAGGATCACTAGCGCCTGTGCTTTCTCCCACCTTTCTAAACGACATACGCTGCCAGAATCGCAAGACTGGACATCATATGCGTCTAGAATCCATTCGAACAGTCTTCATATATCTTGCTCCTCCATCAATTGTTCATGCAGCAGGGAAATCCGATTCCCTATGAAGACGCTCTCATTATGTGTGATAACATAGGACGATTGAAGAAGACAAGAATCTTCACCCAATACTGGGGGTGCGTGAGATTCTCCAAGGGGGATCCGAAAAGAATGTGCTTTTTCGATCCGCCTCACAACAGGGGATGCAGCCTAATCAATCAGGGATGGGACAAGCGACAGCTTTGAGATCGATTGTCTTAGTTGCGTCTAGTTCGACCATAGTTGTTCCAATCAGGATGTACAGTAGTCACTGAATATTGAACTCATGACAGATTCTGA
>JBGOWR010000111.1:0-3870 GCA_041478695.1 Thermoplasmata archaeon
CACATTTCAATGTGCGTGCTTCATCCGATGTAATAGGAAGTTGTCGGTAATCTTGATTGCGTATCTGAGGGCCAGCTCGAAATCGTCGGGGTTTCGCAGAACATGCCTTACGTTGGAAGACCACCATAGCGGGTTTAGATAGAGCGAGCGGTAAGCGACAACTCTCGCATGGTTGAGGTCAGCTGGCTTCAGCGCTGCCGTGCCGACGATCGCATCGTCCTGGAATAGGAGTCTAAAGTCCAACTCCTTCGTCGCTCTGTCCTTGCACACTTCATCGTAGAATCTCGTCCCTGGATATGGGACGGCCACGTTGAACTGCGCGCTGGTGGGCAATGTCTCTTTGACAAAATCAAGAGTCTCTTGAACCGTGTCCCAGTCCTCTCCTGGCAGTCCGAATATGAAGCTACAGAATGTCTTGATCCCCGCCTCCTTTGCCCAAGCCACTGCGTTCTTTGCCTGTTCGACCTTCAAGTGTTTCGTCGACGAGTCAAGTATCTTCTGGCTGCCTGATTCGATGCCGTAGGAGATGCCCCTGCATCCTGCTTTTCGCATGATGGAAAGGAGCTCTCTATCGACGAGATGTGCCCTGGTGTTGCAGTACCAATTGATGTCCAGATCTTCCTCGACAAGGGCTTTCGAGAGATGCATGATCCTGTTCCTGTCAAGGGTGAACGTTTCGTCGAAGAACGATGCCGTCCTCAGTCCGTAGCTCCTTTTCAGGAATCTGAGCTCTTCGATGATCCTGTCCGCCGATCGAGGTTTCCATTCTGTGCCGGCGACCGTGCAGAACGAGCATTTGAACGGACATCCTTTGCTCGTATACAGAATGGAGAATGGCTTTCCGGCTGGCGCCGTCACGTAGTAGGGTTCTATGGACGGGAGCAAGTCGAAGGCTGGGATCGGCATCGAGTCGTAGTCTTTCAACGGATCCGCATCCTCAGCGATCTTCACCTCATCGTTTTGTCTATATGCAATGCCCTGGAGTCTCTCCAGGCCCAAGGTTGACTCCAATGTGCTCACTAATTGCGGTGTGACTGTCTCGTACTCGTGCCTGATGTAGATGTCCAAAGCGGGGGACTGTTCCAACACTCTTTCTGCCATCGTCCGGAGCGTCCAGCATATTCCGACGGTCCTCGTTCCGACGTCATTCTCCTTTACGATCTCGGCTGTTTTCATATCCCAGTCGAAAGTCGTTGGCGTGAATCTGAAGATCACTGCATCTGGTTTCTCTACTTGGAGTGCGGTCCTCAGGGCTCCGTATCCTAGCCCGAAACCGTTCATATCTACCAGCGAGATTTTGCAGCCTTGAATCCTTAAGAGAGATCCGATCTGTAGCAGACTATACGGTTCGATCACGGAGTACCGTTCTGTTATCTCACACCTCTCTTCCCTGATGACCGGGATGCCATCGAACCGCGGCGGGTTTACGAGCAGCACTTTCATCTGCAACCCCTCACAACGTCTGCATAAGCCTCCGATGTCATCATGGCCATCCTGGTCGCGCTGAAGTCGTTCTCGGTTCTGATCCGTGCGTTGTCCCCTGTCCTATCGCTGAGCGTCTTGTCTGACAGAATCCTGAGGATGCTCTCCGCCATCATCAGAGGGTTACCTGGTTCGAAAAGGATTCCGTCTTGCCTGTCTCTGATCATCTCAGGTATACCGCCGACCCTCGAAGCGACGACCGGCAAGCCGGACGCCATCGCTTCCAATATGGTCATTGGGAAGCTCTCAGAATAGCTTGGAAGAATGAAAACGGATGCGAGCGGATAGAGATAGGGCATTTCTTGATAGGGCACTTGACCTAGGAATACGTATTGCGACTGAGGCACTCCGTTGCTTTCGAGCATCCTCCTCCAGGGTTCAAAGTTGCCGACCCCCGCAAGCACGAGGTGCGCGTCTGTGCTCCGGATGATTCTGGAGAATGCTGCGATTGCTGTGTCCAGCCCCTTCAGTGCGATCAGCCTCCCCGAGAACAGGATAATGTTCTTCATCCCATCCAGCATCGGGAAGTGCTCGAGACATTCCCCCCTGTCCCTTGGTCTGAACATAGATGTATCGACCCCGTTGTGTATTATCCTCGAACGCCGGGGACGCCCGAAAGAGGCCTGATAGAGACCTCGAATGTACTCTGATACGAAGATGATGTTCTCGCACCGCCGAAGATATAGCCGCTCGGTCATCGACAATGCTGGATATAACAGATATGTCATCTTCTCGGATCTTTCCAACTGCCTCAGATTGAGATCCGCGCGCATCGTCCCGACTCGCTGTGAGGCTATTGTCGTATGGACCGTTGTAATGGAGGGGATTGTAGGGTTCAGGAGTTTGAGTATGAGATCAGGCATCTGGGCGTGGTTCGCGTGCAATATGTCGAAGTGATATTTCTCCTGAAGCGCCTTGAAGTTGCGCCATAGATTCACCTGGAATTGATTGTTGTACAGAAACGTATCTCTTGCGACACCCAATGTGTGAAGAGTAATGCGATCTGTTATGTCAGAACGGTGACTCTCCTCCTGATCTTCTTTCCTCCTGCTGAGTGAGATTACGTGAACGTCATAATCGCTCGGAAGATGCTTGGCCAACTGGGCGGTGTAAGTGCCAATTCCACCCCAGTTCGGCAAGAATTCGGGCGTTACGATCGCGACTCTCATTCATATCCCTCGACCTACTGCTGGGCAAGGGTTGTCGCATGACTTGATTCTTTCTCTGAAACCGGCTCTGCCTGTGCTCTTTTCGCGGTCATGTATCTTCTCTGAACTAGTTTCCTGAGGATCATGAATCCAGCCTCCATAGGAATGAGCTTCGATTCGCCCTCTCTGCTCAGATACTCGATTGGCACCTCACCAATCCTCAAACCGTTCTTGGCACATTCTGCGAACATCTCGGCCTCGATATCGAAGTGAGTCGAGTCCAGTCGCATGTTCTTGAGGGCCTGGGTATCGAACCCCCACATTCCCGTGCACAGATCCGTCACCGGCTTCAAATAGAGTAGGGAAGCCATTTGGCTCAGCATGACATTTCCAAAGTAGTTCAGTCTGGTCATCGAGCCTTTCTCTATGCTGCCTTTGAAACGTGACCCAAGCACGACGTCGTTTCCTTTCTCGAGAGCCGTCACGACGTCTGCGATGTATCTGGACGGATATGTTCCATCTCCGTCCAGCATGATGACGAACTTTGAGTCGAGCAATACCGAGAGGGCATCGAGGTCCAGGTCAATCCCTGATTTCAAGGACAGTGCTTTCAGGACAACCTCCTGTGGGTTCCGAAGCAGGAAGAACTGTCTCATACCGGATCCTTTCCCGTTCCCATGCTGCGTGAACAGCTTGGCGCCTTTCTCCTTGGCTATCTCAAGGGTGCGGTCGGTCGAATGGCCGTCGACCACTATCACGTCTACCTCGTAGCCTTTTGATTCGAGCTCATGGGTCGGGATCCCATCGATGACTTCTCCGATACAGCGTTCTTCGTTGAGTGCAGGGATCATTACAACCACTTTCGCGCCCGGATTCAAGGTCAAACCTCCCTGCTAGTCACGACTGGTCGGGTCAGTAAAGACCAGTCTGAACGCTGCTCCCCTCGATGAAACGTCGTATTCCTCCCCCTACGAACTCGGTCGAAGCCTGCTATGCTTCGGTCCGAGAACCCTTATATTTCCCGGTTCTACTATTTGGTGTTGACCCCGAGAGGTCTTACTCTCCCTCGGAGCATCCCTGATTTACGTGTCCCTATATTTAAATGTTTCTCGGAGAAGCAGCGAGCTCGTCGATCGTTTTCGCTCAAGCCAGATTATTTCAATATTATCCAAATTGATAATGTCCTGCAATAAATATCCTCTGTGATGTCCCGCTTATTGTCCGCATTTTCCGGGACACC
>JBGOWR010000181.1:0-2797 GCA_041478695.1 Thermoplasmata archaeon
TATGCCACCATTGATGCACCCGCAGATATCAATCCGACGCTGACGCCCTCCTTCGATACCGCTGTGAAGACTCTAGCCGCGATGCCTTTTCGATAACCAAGTCCCTCACCGACCACACAAAGCAGGGCGATGTCGTCCACTGCCTCGATCCTGTCGATGATGCCTCTCTTGAGGTCCGCCAGGACTCTCTTCGCCATTCCTAGGTATTTCTTCTCAATGAGAAGTGCCACGCAGGTCTGCGATGTCGCTGCAGAATATATGTTCACCCCCGCGTCGCTCAGTCTCTGCGAGATCTCGTACATGACACCTGTCTTGTACCCGGCCCCCGCCCCGTACGCTTTTATTATCGCCAGGTTCTTCATGCATGATATGCTCTTGATGGCACCGCCCATCTCCACGCTGCTCGGTTCTATGGTCGTACCTTCCTTGTCTGGCTCGAAGACGTTCTTTACCTTGATTATGATGTTCTTCTCCCTTGCTGGTTCGACGGTTCTCGGATGAAGAACCTTAGCGCCGAAGTATGATAGCTCGGCAGCCTCGTCGTAGGAGAGATTCGGTATTGTCACAGCTTCCTTGACGATCCTCGGGTCGACGCTCATGAACCCATCCACGTCCTTCCATATCTCCAACACCCTGGCGTCGATAGCATTGGCGATGACGCTGGCGCTATAATCACTTCCATTCCTGCCAAATACCGCAACGTGGCCCTCGGGCGTCCTTCCGAAGAATCCCGTCACGACCGGTGTCTCTTGCCTCTCTATCATCGACCTGATCTTCGGATGTATGTTCTTTCTTGTCTCCTTCAGGTCCGCTGTGGCGTTGCCGTAGTTGCCCTCTGCTGTTATCCCTAGCTCATCCGCGTCCACTGGGACCGCGTTCACTCCGAGGTCCTGAAGCATGGCGGCGGTGATCACGACCGAGAGTCTTTCTCCGAAGCTCTGGACCAAGTCCATGGTCCTCGGGGTGAGTTCCTCAAGATAGGAGATCCCGTACAGCACCTTCTCCAGTTTGGCGAGACGCTCCATCAGCAAATTGACGGCCTGTTGCTTCGTGGTCATGTCCTTCGCAACGCCGCCGAGTATCGACAGATGAATGGTCTTCAGCCTCTCGATCAAGTTCTGTATCTCTTCATCCTTTCTGTGCTCGGAGACGAACGAGACGATCGAGTCCGTGACACTCTGGACCGCGCTGACGACAAGGACCTTAGGCTCGGGGTCGGACGCGATAATCCCTCCGACCAAAAGCATCGAATCGCTGTCCTTGAGCGAGCTGCCACCGAACTTCATGACCTTCATCTCTTTCTCACCTTCCTCACGATCTCGAGAGGCGTCTTCCTGACCGCTCTTTCAGCCTCGATCTTTGTGAGCCCTGCCGCGATTGCTCTGATCAATGCTTCATCCTCGGTGAGGAGGTCCTCGGGTCCGTGCGCGTCAGTGTTCAGCACCATCTTGGCGCCGACCTCCCTTGCGATCTTGGCGACATGACCGTTCGTTGCAGAGTGCATGGCCCGGGATGTGATCTCCAATGCGATCCCGTTGTCCTTCGCTGTCTGCGCCTCCTGCACGGTAATGAATCCTGGGTGGGCAAGAATATCCACGTCCGGGTTATTGACCGCGACCTTGTTGGTCCCCTTCTCGACCGGTTCACAGATAGTCTCTCCATGAACGACAACAAGCTCGGCCCCCAATCTCCTCGCCTCCGCGACAACGAAGTCGATCTTCGAGACTGGAACATGCGTGATCTCGACCCCGAGTATCGCTTCCATGTTCCATTCGATTGCCAGCTCGCAGTCTCTCGAGGTCTCGTCGATGACCCTCTCGATCGTCGACAGCGAAACATGGTCCGTGAACGCTATTCCTTTGTGTTGTTTTGCAAAGGCTCTCCTTGCGAGTTCTATCGGGAGGAGGGCCCCATCGCTGAGCAACGTGTGAGTGTGAAGGTCGATTCTCATTTCCTCCTCTCCGACAGTTGTTTGAATATCTCCTCGGGCCTCAGTTCCAGATGTTCCATGAGTACCATTAGGTGGTATATCAGGTCCGCCACTTCCCAGGCCTGTGCCCTTTTATCGTCGCCTTTTGCGGCGATCACCACCTCAGCCGCCTCTTCGACCACTTTCTTGAGCAGCTTGTCTTCATTCTGGAAGAGCTTGCATGTGTAGCTTCCCTCTTTCGGGTTCTTCTTTCGGTCCCCTATCACTCTCTTCAGATCCGGAATGATCGCGGCCGTAGAAGTGATGTCTCCATGGAGGACCTCCTCGAAACACGAAGGTCTGTTCATGTGACAGGCGTTCCCGGTCTGTTTCACTCTCACCAGAAGGGTATCGGAATCGCAATCCAACTGGATGGATATGATATCTTGCACGTTGCCCGAGGTCTCTCCCTTCGTCCAAAGCTTCTGCCTCGATCGGCTCCAGAAGTGGGTCTTGCCGGTCTCGAGCATCTGCTCATACGCTTCTTCGTTCGCATACGCCATCATGAGAACCTCGTTCGTCGTTGCATCCTGAACGATCACTGGGATTAGACCGTCCTTATCGAGCTTGAATGGAAGTATCATCTGACCCTCACCCCTTTGTCACGAAGATACTCTTTGACATCGCCCACAGTGCTCTGACCATAATGGAATATCGAAGCAGCAAGCGCAGCCTCGGCGTTTGTCTGACTGAAGACATCGTATATGTGCTCGAGCTTTCCGCAGCCGCCCGAGGCTATGACCGGTATATTCACAGAGTCGGAGACGGCGGCGGTCAGATCGAGGTCGTATCCGTCCTGGGTACCATCTGCATCCATGCTGGTCAGGA